>NZ_JBKABN010000039.1:0-34027 GCF_046269175.1 Serratia sp. J2 | reverse complement strand
CTACCCCCAGATCGGCACTACTTAATCGCGGAAGTTTTTAAACTGGAACGGCTGCCCCAGATCGGCACCACGGATCAGCGCCATCACGCTTTGCAGATCGTCACGCGCCTTACCGGTAACGCGGATTTCATCACCCTGGATCTGCGCCTGTACCTTCAGCTTGCTGTCTTTGATCAGCTTGACGATCTTCTTCGCCATTGAGCTTTCGATCCCCTGCTTGAGCTTGGCATCCACGCTGTAGGTTTTGCCACTGTGGGTCAACTCTTCCGGGATCTCCAGCGCGCCGCCTTCAATGCTGCGTTTCATCAGTTTTTCGCGCAGGATATCCAGCAGTTGCTGCACCTGGAAGTCAGACTCGCTGGCGACCTTAATGCTTTCGTCTTTCTCGTTCAGCTCAAAGCTGGCCGGTACGTTACGGAAATCCCAACGGGTGCTGAGATCGCGGGTAGCGTTATCAACGGCGTTGCGAACTTCCTGCATATCAATTTCGGAAACGATGTCGAAAGATGGCATACTTCTCTTCCTCCTGAATGGGTGCTCTATGATTTCGTTGCCGTGCATGATACCCGCTTTGCGGTTTCAGGCAAAATTCGGATATGCGCTTGAACAAGACGTTCAATAACAGATAAGCCTATAATCAAAAGGATCCACCAGTGGTCTTACCGGACACCAAGGAGATTTAATGAAAATAACCATTCTTGGTTGCGGTGCACTCGGACAACTGTGGCTTGCCAAGCTATATCAGCAGGGCCACGATGTACAGGGATGGTTACGGGTGCCCCAGCCATTTTGTGCGGTCAACGTCATTGACCCCGACGGCACATCGTTTAACCGTAATTTGCCCACCAACGATCCCGAACACCTGCGGCAAAGTGAGTTACTGCTGGTTACACTGAAAGCCTGGCAGGTTTCCAGCGCGGTGACGGCATTGCTGCCCAAACTAAACCCTCGCTGTGCCATTTTGCTACTGCATAACGGCATAGGGACTCAAGAGGAGTTGCCACCGCACAGCCAGCCGGTGTTACAGGGCATCACCACGCATGCCGCACGCCATGATGGTAACACTATTGTGCACGTCGCCAACGGCACCACCCATATCGGCCCAACGACACGGCAAGCCACCCATCTCAGCCATCTGGCAGAGATACTGCATCAAGCCCTGCCAGACGTTGCCTGGCATAACAATATTACTTCGGCCAGTTGGCGCAAGCTGGCGGTCAACTGCGTCATCAACCCGCTAACCGTACTGTATGACTGCCGTAATGGCGATCTGCAACGCTATCCTGAGCAGATAGAGCTTATCTGCCGTGAAGTGGCTAGCGTGATGGAGATGGAAGGCCACCACACCTCGTGCGAAAGCCTGGTGTTCTATGTGATGCAGGTGATCCAGTCAACGGCGGACAACATCTCCTCGATGCTGCAGGATATCCGTTCTCAGCGGCACACAGAGATCGACTACATTACCGGTTATTTGCTGCGTCGCGGACGCAGCCACGGCATTCCCCTGCCAGAAAATACCCGCCTGTTTGAAATCATTAAACGCAAGGAAAATAGCTATGAGCGCATCGGTATTGGTCTGCCTGGCACCTGGTAGTGAAGAAACCGAAGCCGTAACCACCATCGACCTGCTGGTTCGTGCCGGAGTCAAAGTAACGACCGCCAGCGTTGCCAGTGACGGTGGCCTGACCATCGTCTGCTCACGCGGCGTGAAGCTGCTGGCAGACGCTCCCTTGGTGGCGATTGTTGATGACCACTTTGACGCCATCGTCTTACCTGGCGGCATCAAGGGTGCGGAATGTTTTCGCGATAGCCCGTTGCTGGTGGAAAAAGTCCGCCAGATGCATCTGCAAGGCAATATTGTCGCCGCCATCTGTGCGGCACCGGCCTTGGTATTGCAGCATCACCAACTGTTCCCGATCGGCAATATGACCGGCTTCCCCGGCCTGAAAGAGCAGATCCCAGAAGGGCAGTGGATGGAAAGACGCGTTGTGTTCGACCCGCGCGTCAACCTGCTCACCAGTCAAGGGCCAGGCACCTCGATGGAGTTTGCCCTGAAACTGATCGATTTGCTGTTGGGTAAGGCCAAAGCGGCAGAGATAGCGGCACAGCTGGTACTGATCCCTGGCATGTACGACTTCCGCGATTGAATCAATATCGGCAGGCCGGTTGGCCTGCCAAGCCAATGACTTATTCGCTGATGGTAAAGGTCAGCGTTGAAAGCAACACGGATTCATCACATTTCGCCTTATCCACATAAGGCAGTTTATGTTCGGTTTCGACTACCCAATATCCTGCCTTCAGCGGGTAAACATTGACTTTGCCCTTGCCGTCGGTCTGATTCAAAAAGGCTTTGGCATGACTATGAGTATGCCCGTGGTGCTCATGTTGGTCGCCAAAACCGGCAAACGTCGCCGTCACATCGGCATTCTTTAGCGGTTTCCCGTCATACAATACCTGTATTGGCAACGGCTGCCCTGGCTTGATAGTAGCCGGGTTGGCTAACGGGATAATTTCCAACTGCAATCCCTGCGGCTGGCTGATGACGGCGGTCTCTGTCGCACCATCGATGTTCACAATGGTCTTACCGAACATGGAGGCCCGCTCGCAGTACAGCGCATCCGGCATTTCCGTCCTGCTCTGCTGTTGCCATCCCGCTTTATTTTTCGACCAATAGGTGGGTTTATAGAGAGCGATAGCGGCATAGCTGCCCTTGGCTAACGGTTTTTCCGTCACGAACTGGTAATTCTCTTTACCAGGCTTCAGCATCAGATCCCCATTTTTTCCGATCAGCTGTGCCGGTGCGAAAATGTGCAGGCGATCTTCAGGGATCGCTTCTGCGGTAGGGAACTCATCTCCATAACCGAGCTCTATCGTGCTCTGCCCACCCGCAGCGGGTAGCGCATTAACCCATAAAGAATGGGCCTGAGAATGGCTGACAAACCAAAAAGGCAGTATCACCACCAACTGTTTTAACTGCATTAACCTGCTCCTTTCCCAATCAATAAAAAGATATGTTATAACGTAACAATAAATAAACCAAAGTAAGCCACTCTGTCAAAGTTATTCGAGGGGAAAGAGAAAAAAGGAGGATCAAACAGGGGAAGTGGTTATGGGTAGCAACACCAGAGAAACGGCATTGCTACCCTGCAACGCAGATTACGGGCGGTAGACTTTAACGTTAGCGTAGCCCTGCTCCAGCAGGTACAGCGCTTGCAAACGGCTCATCACGCCGCGCTCACAGTACAGCAGATAGGTTTTGCTCTGATCGAGATCGGCAAACTGCGTGCCTAACTTGTAGAACGGCAGCAGTTTGACTTCCACCTGCACCAGTTGCAGCGGTTTCTCTTCCTGCTCGTCCGCCGAGCGGATATCCAGGATCACTTCGTCAGCGCTGAATTCAGCCACGGTTTCTACTTCGGCGACCTGCTGACTGGTTTCTTCTGCGATAGTGCGGATATCGACGTTACGCGCTTCGCGCACCACGCGATCGAGGATCTCGAAGTCAAAGTGCCCTTCTTCCTCTTCAATCCTGGTTTTGATTGCCTTGACCGTCGGGCTTTTTGAGATCACACCACAATACTCCGGCATGGTCTTGGCGAAGTCTTCAGTGCCGATTTCACGCGCCACGTTGATGATGTGCTCTTTATCATGCGAGATCAGCGGGCGCAGGATCAGGGTATCGGAGGCGTTATCGATCAGGCGCAGGTTGGTCAGGGTCTGGCTGGAAACCTGGCCCAGCGCTTCGCCGGTCACCAAAGCCTGCACGCCATAACGTTCAGCAACCTGGGAAGCGGCACGCACCATCATACGCTTGAGCACCACGCCCATCTGGCCGTCATCGACCTTTTCCAGGATCTCACCGACCACCGGTTCGAAATCGATCGCCACAAAGCGCACCTTGTGTGAGCTGCCGAAGCGGTTCCACAGATAGTAGGCAACCTGCTTGACGCCAATTTCATGCGCCGCGCCACCCAGATTAAAGAAGCAATAATGTACGCGACAGCCACGGCGCATCAGCATATAGCTGGAAACACCGGAGTCAAAACCGCCGGAAATCAGTGACAGCACATCTTCTTGGGTGCCGATCGGGTAGCCACCAATGCCTTCGCGGCGCGCCTTGACCAACATCAGCTTGTCGTCATCGATCTCCAGGTTCACCGTGACCTGAGGGCGAGAAAGTTTGACGCGTGCGCTTTCAATATGCTGGTTCAAACCGCCACCAACGTAGCGCTCAACATCCTGCGAGCTGAACTCATGCTTGCCACGGCGTTTCACCCGTACGCAGAAGGTCTTGCCTTCCAGTTGCTCGCGGTAGGTTTCCAGCGTCTGCTCAAAGATGTGGTGGACATCGGTATAGGCGCGATCTTCCACCTCCAGGATATGGTGAATGCCGGGAATACGCGTCAGGGCATCGGCAATCACCGGGCGCTGATCTTCATCTTTGGCACGCACCTCGATAAAATCCCAGTGACGGACAACCGCCAGAGTTTCATCATACTGCTTCAGGACGTTACGGATGTTGGTAGTCAGGATCTTAATAAAGCGCAAGCGCACAGATTGACTCTTGATGGTGATTTCCGGGAACAATTTAATGATAAACTTCATGGCGGTCTTTATAGTCTGATGAAAATTAGGCAATACCTCTGCCCTACGGGGTTCAGCGGCGGCGGTTAGCTGCCACTGCAAGGCTATTAGGTATACAATGGCGATAAGATTGATAAAATCGCGGGCTGGCCGAGCTTTTATCAATCTTATCTGGGCGCGAAGTATATCACTATCTGCACGCGCGCCGTGCACAAAACCACATAGACGTGCCATGATTTGCTAATCAAGATCCGCTAGGATAGGCTCGGGCCCCACTGTTCACATGATGATGTAAAAAGAAAACTATGGCGAAAAAACCTGCACAATCAGACAGTAAAGAGCAAGGCATCAGCTTTGAGAATTCTCTGAGCGAACTCGAAAGTATCGTAACCCGGTTGGAATCCGGCGAGCTGCCGCTGGAAGATGCGCTCAATGAGTTTGAACGTGGCGTCCAATTGGCTCGCCAGGGCCAACAAAAGCTGCAACAGGCTGAGCAGCGCGTACAGATCCTGCTCAACGACCATAACGACGATGCTGCACTGACCCCTTTTACCCCGGACGCTGAGTAATTACGATGTCTGAGTTCCACGATCAGTTACAGGCCTTCCATCAGCGCAGCGATCGCGCACTGCTTGGTTATATCGCTCCGCTGCCGTTCAATGAGGGCAAAATGGTTGAGGCGATGCGTCACGGCGCCTTGCTGGGCGGTAAACGGCTACGGCCTTTCCTGGTTTACGCCACCGGGCAAATGTTTGGCCTGAGCCTGGAGAATCTGGATGCCCCAGCGGCGGCGGTGGAGTGCATCCATGCCTATTCGCTGATCCATGACGACCTGCCAGCAATGGATGACGACGATCTGCGCCGTGGCCAGCCAACCTGTCATATCAAATTTGGCGAAGCTAACGCGATTCTGGCGGGCGACGCCCTGCAAACGCTGGCTTTCTCGATCCTGGCTGACGCCGACATGCCCGATGTGGCACTGCGCGATCGGCTGGCGATGATTTCCGAACTGGCCAAAGCCAGCGGCGTTGCCGGTATGTGCGGTGGCCAGTCGCTGGATCTGGAAGCCGAAGGCAAGCAGATCGATCTACAGGCACTAGAACAAATCCATCGCCATAAAACCGGCGCGCTGATCCGTGCTGCGGTTCGCTTGGGGGCATTGGCCGCCGGTGAACCGGGCCGTGCTGCACTCCCTGAACTTGACCGTTACGCGGCCGCCATTGGCCTGGCGTTTCAGGTGCAGGACGATATTCTTGACGTCGTGGGCGAAACCGAAAAAATCGGTAAACGCCAAGGCTCCGACCAACAGCTTGGCAAGAGTACCTACCCGGCCCTACTTGGGCTTGACAGCGCCAAGTTAAAAGCGTGGGATCTCTATCAGGAAGCCTTGGCCGCATTAGACTCGTTGGCCACACAATCTTATAACACCGCACCATTACGTGCATTGGCCAACTTCATTATTGAACGCGACAATTAACTCCTCTGATATGAGTACTGAATGAGTCTTGATATAGCCAAATACCCGACCTTGGCCTTAGCGGAAAATCCTGAAGAACTCCGCTCGTTGCCAAAAGAAAGCCTGCCGAAGTTGTGTGATGAACTGCGGCAATACCTGCTGGACAGCGTCAGCCGTTCCAGTGGCCACTTTGCGTCTGGGCTGGGTACCGTCGAGCTGACGGTGGCACTGCATTACGTCTACAACACCCCTTTCGATCACCTGGTTTGGGACGTTGGCCATCAGGCTTACCCACACAAAATCCTGACCGGTCGGCGTGACCGCATCTCGACCATTCGCCAGAAAAACGGCCTGCACCCATTCCCGTGGCGCGCCGAAAGTGAATATGACGTGTTGTCCGTTGGCCACTCTTCAACCTCGATCAGCGCGGGTCTTGGCATGGCCGTGGCCGCCGCGCGTGAGGGCAAAAACCGCCGCACCGTCTGCGTGATTGGCGACGGTGCCATCACCGCAGGCATGGCGTTCGAAGCCATGAACCATGCGGGCGACATCACCCCGGATATGCTGGTGGTGCTGAACGACAATGAAATGTCGATCTCAGAAAACGTCGGGGCGTTGAATAATCATCTGGCGCAACTGCTGTCTGGCAAGCTCTACTCCACGCTGCGCGAAGGCGGCAAGAAGGTGCTTTCCGGTCTGCCGCCGATCAAAGAACTGCTCAAGCGTACCGAAGAACACCTCAAAGGTATGGTAGTCCCAGGCACGCTGTTTGAAGAGCTGGGCTTTAACTACATTGGCCCGGTAGACGGGCACGACGTGCAGGGATTGGCCGCTACGCTAAAAAACATGCGTGACCTGAAAGGCCCACAGTTACTGCATATCATGACCAAAAAAGGCCGTGGCTATGCTCCGGCAGAAAAGGATCCGATCAGCTTCCACGCGGTGCCGAAATTCGATCCGGCGAGCGGCACCCTGCCAAAAAGTGCTGGCGGCCTGCCAACCTATTCCAAGATCTTTGGCGAATGGCTGTGTGAAACGGCGGCCAAAGACAGCCAACTGATGGCGATCACGCCAGCCATGCGCGAAGGTTCCGGCATGGTGCAGTTCTCTCGCGACTATCCGCAGCAGTATTTCGACGTGGCGATCGCCGAGCAGCATGCGGTGACTTTCGCCGCCGGGTTGGCGATCGGCGGTTACAAGCCGGTGGTGGCGATCTACTCCACCTTCCTGCAGCGCGCCTACGATCAGGTGATCCACGACGTGGCGATCCAGGAGCTGCCGGTGATGTTTGCCATCGATCGCGGCGGCATTGTCGGTGCCGACGGCCAGACCCACCAGGGCGCCTTTGATATTTCGTTCCTGCGCTGCATCCCGAATATGGTGATCATGACGCCGAGCGACGAAAACGAATGTCGCCAGATGCTGTACACCGGTTATCACCATAACGCTGGCCCAAGTGCGGTACGCTACCCACGGGGCAACGGTACGGGGGCAACGCTGGAACCTCTGGCCGCACTGCCGCTCGGTAAGGGCATCGTGCGCCGCGAAGGGGAAAAGATTGCCATCCTCAACTTTGGTACCCTGTTGGCGGAAGCCGCTCAGGTCGCCGAAGCGATGAACGCTACGCTGGTGGACATGCGCTTCGTCAAACCACTGGATGAGCAACTGGTGCTGGAAATGGCCGCCAGCCACGAAGTGTTGGTGACGCTGGAAGAAAACGCCATTATGGGCGGCGCTGGCAGTGGGGTTAACGAATTGCTGATGGCCAAACGCCGTGTAGTGCCCGTACTGAACATTGGCCTGCCGGATTACTTTATCCCACAGGGCGGCCAGGAAGAGATCCGCAGCGATCTGGGCCTGGATGCGGCCGGTATTCAACGCCAGATCGAAACCTGGTTGGCATAAACTAGCTAAGGGCGCCGCACTGGGCGCCCTTATCAATCCCACTCTTCAACGCCACGCCCATCATTTCTGCATCATTTTCCGCTACAGTTATTTTTTGAACGGTACACAGGAGAGAGGCATGAAATATCTACAGCTAGGTAACACCGATCTCAACATTTCCCGCATCTGTTTGGGTTGCATGACCTATGGCGAGCCCTCACGTGGCAACCATGCCTGGACGCTGCCGGAGGAAAGCAGCCGTCCGTTGATCAAGCAGGCGCTGGATGCGGGAATCAACTTCTTTGATACCTCCAACAACTATTCCGATGGCAGCAGCGAGGAGATCGTTGGCCGGGCACTGCGCGACTATGCTCGCCGCGACGAGGTGGTGATCGCCACCAAAGTCTATAACGCCATGAGCAACTTGGAACGTGGCCTGTCACGGCCCAAGATCATGCAGTCGATCGACGACAGTCTGCGGCGTTTGGGTACCGACTACGTCGATTTACTGCAAATCCACCGTTGGGACTATGAAACCCCGATCGAAGAGACGCTGGAAGCCCTGCATGACGTAGTAAAATCGGGTAAGGCACGCTATATCGGAGCTTCTTCGATGTACGCCTGGCAGTTTGCCAAGGCGCTGTACACCGCCGATCTGCACGGCTGGACACGCTTTGCCAGCATGCAGGATCAGTACAACCTGATCCAACGGGAAGAAGAGCGCGAAATGCACCCGCTCTGCGCCGCCGAAGGGATTGCAGTACTTCCCTGGAGCCCGCTGGCACGTGGCAGGCTGACACGCCCTTGGGGCGAAACCACAGCGCGTCTGGTCAGCGACCAATATGGCAAAACCTTGTATGACGCTACCGAAGGGGTTGATGCTCTGATTGCCGAACGCGTAGCCACTATTGCTGAAGAGCGCGGCGTTTCGCGAGCGCAAATCGCCCTCGCATGGCTGCTGAGTAAACCGGTGGTTACCGCGCCGATTATTGGTGCTTCACGCAGCGAACATTTGATCGATGCCGTAGCCGCCATTGATCTGGAGCTTACATCACAGGAAATTGCAGAATTAGAAACGGCCTATGTGCCGCATCATGTGGTCGGCTTTGAATAGCAGCCAAGCGTAGTCAAAAATGCAAAAACCCGACTGCTGAGGTCGGGTTTTTAGGTTTCGGCCAATAGCTCAGGCCGGAATAAAGCCATCTCTTACTAACAGGATCAGTCTGAGCCCAAAGAGACTCATAACGCCATACTGATGGCTATTGAGCGCTCCCGAAGTGATCGTAACCACTCCAAGGCAGTTCAACTTCTTGCTGATCGCGGTAGAACTTCATCCCTTCAGACTGCGGGCCAATCTGGCCAATACAGGTGTAATCCGCTCCTAAATGGCTTAATGCCACTTCCAGCGCACCCCGATTGATCTCTGGCACGGTGAAGCACAGTTCATAATCTTCGCCGCCGGTCAGCGCCCAACGCAGCGCCTGATCTGCCTCGGTATTGCTGGTCAGCGTCTGCGACAGCGGCAACTCATCCAGTTCAATACGGGCACCGCACTCAGAGGCGTTCAGCACATGTCTCAGATCGGAAATCAGACCGTCGGAGATATCGATCGCCGAGCTGGCCAAATCACGCAGCGCTTGGCCTTGCAGCACACGCGGATGCGGACGCAGATGGCGCGCCAATAGATATTCTTGAGCTGCTCGATCGCTCACTTGCAAACGATCCTGCAGGATTGCCAGCCCGGCGGCGCTGTCCCCCAGCGTACCGGTCACGTAAATCCAGTCGCCAATGCGTGCACCGCTGCGGGTTAACGCCCGCCCGACCGGGATATGGCCGTGGATCGTCAACGTCATGCTCAGCGGGCCACGGGTGGTGTCGCCGCCAATCAGCTGCATGCCGTAGTAATTCATCTGTTCGAACAGGCTATCGCTGAACGCCTTGAGCCACTCTTCGTTCACTTCCGGCAACGTCAACGCCAGCGAAAGCCACGCGGGATCGGCGCCCATTGCTGCCAGGTCGCTCAGGTTAACCGCCAGGGCTTTATAACCGAGATCGGCGGGATCGATATCCGCCAGGAAGTGAATACCCGAAACCAGGGTATCGGTACTGATGGCTAAAAGCTGTTTTTCCGGCACTGTAAGCAGTGCGCAGTCATCGCCAATGCCGAGCTGTACGTCGCGGCGCACACTTTTGAACCGGTCAAAATAGCGGGCAATGAGATCAAATTCGCCACATGCCATAATTCGTCTTCCAAAGAAGTAAGGCCGGTTTCCCGGCCTTATATTTTATTTTTTCCTACGGATGCTGGGGGCTGCTTTATCCAGCACGCCATTTACAAACTTGTGGCTATCTTCTGCGCCGAAGGTTTTCGCCAGTTCGATCGCTTCGTTGATGGCCACTTTGTAAGGGACGTCTTCACGCATTTTCAGCTCGAACAGCGCAATGCGCAGCACGGCTCTTTCCACCTGGCCCAATTCTTCGAGCTGGCGCGACAGGAAGGGGGCCATCAGGCCATCCAGCATACCTGCGTTGACTGCCACACCGGACAGCAGCTCACGAAAATAGGCGACGTCAACATCTTTGACATCCTGCTCCGTCAGGAACTGGTGTTCAACATCGGCAATGTCATTTTTAGACAACTGCCAAGAGTAAATCGCTTGAACAGCGCACTCACGAGCGCGACGACGAGCAGCAGGTTTCACGGAATTCCCCTTAAACTAAATTCAGGCTTTAATAGCTTTGATTACATTAATCATTTCAAGTGCGGTCAGGGCGGCTTCTGCGCCTTTGTTGCCCGCTTTGGTGCCAGCACGCTCGATCGCTTGTTCGATGCTTTCGGTGGTCAGCACGCCAAAGGCAACCGGGATCTCGGTATTCATAGAGACCTGGCCCAGACCGGAGCTGGCTTCGCCCGCCACATATTCGAAGTGCGCGGTGCCCCCACGGATCACCGTACCCAGAGCAATCACCGCATCGTATTTACCGGTGTTAGCCAGCACGCGTGCGGTTAATGGCAGCTCGTAAGCGCCTGGGACCCAAACAACGGTGATGTTGTCATCAGCAACCTGGCCGATACGCTTCAGTGCATCAATGGCACCTTGCAGCAGGCTGTCGTTGATGAAATTGTTAAAACGTGCAATTGCGATCGCCACACGGGCATTTGGAGTAGCAACAACACCTTCGATAACTTTCATGGGCTTTCCTTAAAAATGGGTTCAATACCCCGCAGGGGGGCGGATTCTATCATATTCTTTGCCCGGCTGCGCGGCGCTTTTGTAAAACGCGGCTGCACCGGCAGGCAAAGGTTACATTCTCTATTTGGCGGTTAACCGCAGGCGCAGATCGGGGCCAATCTGGCGTACCTCGCTAAAGACAAACTCAGGCGCATCGGCCAAGTGCGTCAGCCCCGGCAGTTGGCACAGCCCACGGGCATTATCCCCCAATAGTTTGGGCGCGATGTACAAGACGAGCTCATCCACCAGCCCAGCCTGCAGCAGCGCACCGGCAAGCTGTGCGCCAGCCTCGACCCAGATGCTGTTCACCTGGCGCTTGGCCAGTTGCATCATCATTACCACCAGATCGATACCGCCGCCGTGCAGTGGGAAAGATAATTGCTCCACCCCTGCCGGCCAAACCCGATCGTCTGGCTGCTGGCGTGCCAACCAAGTCATACCCGGTTGCTGCACGACCCAGTGCTGAGGCGTGACCCGGTTCTGGCTGTCCAGAATAATCCGTAGCGGCTGGCGCAGGCTGTCACGCGGATAAATCTGCTGGGTTTCACTGCTCAGTTCATCCCAGCGCACCGTTAGCGAAGGATCGTCGGCCAACACGGTTGCGCTGGTGCTGAGGATCGCCGAACTGGCCGCCCGCAACTCCTGTACATCCCGCCGGGCCTGCGGTGAGGTGATCCACTGGCTTTCCCCCGAGGCCATCGCCGTACGGCCATCCAGTGAAGCGCCCAGCTTGAGCTGCACATAGGGAAACCCGGTGCGCATACGCTTGAGGAACCCCAGATTGACCGCTTCTGCCTCTGCCAGCATTACGCCGTGGCGCACTTCGATGCCCGCCTGTTGCAGCTTGTATAGTCCACGCCCGGCAACCTGCGGATTAGGATCTTGCATGGCTGCCACCACGCGGCTGACTCCCGCTGCAATCAAAGCATCTGCACAAGGTGGCGTACGGCCATGGTGGCTACAAGGTTCCAGCGTGACATAGGCCGTAGCCCCTCGCGCCTTTTCCCCTGCCATGCGCAAAGCGTGTACTTCCGCATGAGGCTCACCGGCCCGCAAATGAAAGCCTTCACCCACGATACTACCATCGCGCACGATCACGCAGCCCACGTTCGGGTTCGGTGTGGTGGTAAAACGCCCCAGACGTGCCAGCTCAAAGGCACGTGCCATATAGAATTCGTCGTTTTGCATGCGGATCCCGTTAATCCTGCAGTTTGGCGATCTCTTCGCCGAATTCGCGAATGTCTTCAAAACTGCGATACACCGAAGCGAAGCGGATATACGCGACCTTATCCAGCTTCTTTAACGCATCCATCACCAGATTGCCGACCATTTTGGTGGGCACTTCACGCTCACCGGTAGCGCGCAACTGGGACTTGATGTGGTTGATGGCGTTTTCTACATCGTCGGAGCTGACCGGGCGTTTTTCCAACGCTTTCAGCATGCCACGGCGAAGTTTATCTTCGTTGAACGGTTCGCGAACCTCATCACTTTTGATCACCCGTGGCATCACCAGCTCGGCCACTTCAAAAGTGGTAAAACGTTCATTACAGACCAGACATTGGCGACGACGGCGCACCTGCGATCCATCACCCACCAGGCGGGAATCAATCACTTTGGTATCAACGGCAGCGCAGAAAGGGCAATGCATAACTCGTCCTGATAAGCGTTTACATAGTTGGGCACAGTTTACCCCGAACTAACGCCACAACAAAGACCGCCGGGCATTTGTTGCGAATTGCCTCCATGATTGAGTGATAAAGCAGCCATAAAAGGCACTGGACATGACTTTGGCCAGCGATCGGGCTAAGCTGGTAGCCAGTGTGATTGAAAAGGAAATTGCCGTTATGACAATCCGTTATCGTCAGGTTTGTCTGCTCACCGCCATGATCCTATTGGCCGGTTGCGCACAGAACCGCGAAGTGCCGAAACTCACCAACCAGGTGGTTGAGCTGAAACAGGTGCTGGGGGAGTTGACCGAGCAGGCTACCGCCCTGGAGCGCCAAAATCGGCTTAACCAAAGCTCTACCAGCGGTGTCTACCTGCTGCCAGCCGCCAATAACGCCGCCAAATTACACAGCAGCGTGGGTGAGCTGAGCCTATCGCTCAACTATGTGAAGAGCGAGGCCAACGGCAGCCAGGCAATACTGTATGTGCGCACGCTCTCAGGCCAATATCTGCCAGGCTTTACCGCTACGTTGGAGTGGGGCCAGTTGGATGCCGCGACCGGTATGCCTCTGACCGCGCAGGCGCAGTCGCAACAAATTCAGAGCGCCAGCTCGCTGCTGCCAAAAACCGAGCAAATCTTTGAACTGCGACTGAGTGGCGTAACGCCATCGCAACTGGGCTATGTCCGTGTGCATAGCGTCGAGCCCATCGCTCAACGTTGATACGCTGAATGCTCCCCCCGGTGTCAAGATTGGGGAATCAGATTGCTGACAAACCAGCCACTTGAGATCGCACATATTCTACCGTAGGGCGCCGCATGCTGCGCCCGTTTTAAAGTATCTCAGCTATCCCAAACGCTGCAGCTTCGCCGGTAATCCCTGCCTTACCGCCGCCCCGCTAACCCAGTCCAGCCAGCTATTGCCGACTTCACGAGTCGGATCGGCCAGCCCCAGATCGTTGAGGTTGATCCCTGCGGCAATGCGTGGATCCGCCGCCAAAGCCTGCCCATCCAGCGAATGAACCCGAGCCCCCATTTCACGATGCCCATAGCCGTGTTCAATGGCAATTACGCCCGGCATGACCCCGTCGAGCAAGCTGATTTGCGCTTCCACGCTGCCGCCTGGCGTCTGCAACCTGACACGGTCGCCATGTTGTAGCCCATAGCGCTCGGCATCTATCGGGTTGAGCGCGACCAGATTAACCGCCTTCACGGCCCGCAAACGCTCAATAGGGGCGGTAGAGCTGCTCATCAGGTGCGACTTGAACGACATCAGCCGGAACGGCCACGCTTCACTCGGATAGTGCTGCGCCACGTCGGAACCGTCGGCAAAACGCGGTGGATAATAAGTTGGACAGCCGCTATAGCGCTCCCCGGTCATAGCATGGCGGTGGCGTGCTACCTCCTCGTTCCAGATATTCAGCCCCTGCTTCCACTGCGGGCCGGTCTCCTCCCCTTGCCAAGCCTGCTCATGGGGGGCGAAACGACCACCACGCGCCAGCATATAGCCCACCCGCAGCCGCTCATCCGGTTTTAATACCTGATTCAGCGCCGGTTGCAGACGATCGACACCGGTCAGGCGCAACTCACTCTCCGTCGCCTCAGGCACTGGCTCACCGGCAAATGCCACGTTGGCTGCTGCGCGCAGGTAGTAATCTTCGGCACAATGCAGCCCGCAAGGGGTACCTTGCGCATCCTGCAACGCCCCGTCGCCGAAGCCCGGCAACCCCATGGCCTTCGAGAGCGCAATAACAAAGCTCTCCAGCGCGATCGGCTGCCCATCCGCCGTCTTGGCTGTGCGCGCTGGCACCACTGGCCAACGAGCGGTACTTGCCTTGACCATTACGCCAGACCAGGGGGAGGTAAATCCCCAGCTTTCAAAATTGTGGGTATCCGGCACGATATAGTCCGCCAACGCGCTGGTTTCGTTAATAAAGGCGTCAACGGAAATAAACAGCGGCAGATGCTGCGGATCCTTCAGCCTGCTCTCCACCACGTCACGCAACCCCGCTACACCGTAGAGCGGATTGCCCATGTGATTGATCCAGGCTTTCAGCGGATAAGGGTATCCCATCAGCGCCGGAGCCAGCTGCTCGGTAAACTGACCTGCCACAAAGGGATACCACGGCCCCCGCGCCGGATAAGGGTTGACGCCTTGTTCCACCTTACGACGATACTCATCCGATTTTTCGTACGCCTGCTTACTACGCGACAGCACTAATCCTTTCGGCTTCACCATGTCTGGGAAAGTGGCGAGATTGTAGCGTGGCCCTTCGGCAAACTCCTTGAACTTGCCGCCGCCAACCGAGACGCCACCCTTGAGATTAAGGTTACCGATCAGCGCATTGAGCATCATCACCGCCCAGCTACTGTAGAAACCGTTGCCACTCATCATGCCGCCATGGGAGATCACTGCCGCCTGCCGCTGGTAGGACGTAAACTCCTTGGCCAACGCCGCAATGGTTTCAGCACTAACGCCACACTGGGCGCTGTATTCCGCCAGCGTAAAGCGTTGCGCCGCCAGTTGCAGACAACGGAAGCTTGAGCGCACCTGCACCGATGAGCCATCCGCCAGTTGAACCTGCTGCTCAACCAGCAGTTGCCCACACATGGCCGCGGTAGCGGGCAGTGGTTCGCCTCGCTGTGCGTCCCATACCAAAGCAGGGCTTTCCTCATCATCGCCAGCCCGACCTAACAGATGTGACTTACGCAGGAACTGCCCACAGAGGGGATGATCGTCATCGTTCACCACCAGATGGGTGGCATTCGACCAGCTTTTTTCACCGGCCGCCTGCATGGCCGCCTCGCCAGGTAACGCCAGATAATCGGCGTTATAACGCTCCTGGTCGATAATCCAGCGGATCATGCCCATCGCCAGTGCGGAGTCAGTCCCCGGCAGCACCGGCACCCAGCGGTTGTGATCGTTGGCCAACGTAGTGGTTAACGGCAGTGCCGGGGCCACCACCACGTAGCGGAACTCATCGCGCAGGCGGGCATTGGCTAACTGACGCCCCTGCCGTTTGAACGGATTACCGGACTGTGCGGGTGACGTCCCCAGAAACAGTGCAAAACGCAGATGATCCCAGTCGGGTTTCACATGGGCGTTTTTGTCCAGATCGCCCATCAGCGCCCCGGAACCTGCCCGGTAGGCTAGACCACAGTAAGCGCCATGATGGCCAAAGTTGCGCGTGCCGAAGGCGTTTTGCGCAAAACGTTTGATAAAGGTATCCCGCCCCTCATCACCTGCGTTGGTGACCAGCAGCTGGTTAGCCTTCGGCCCGAGCGTTGGCTGTGCCGGATCGAGTGGCGTTTGCAAATCGCGGATGGCCCGTAATCCCTCCACCGGCCCTTCACCAAACAGATCGCCACCTTCAACTACTTCCTTGATCAACTGTTCAAAACTGATGCGCTGCCACTGCCCGCCACCGCGCGGCCCTACCCGCTTCATCGGTTCAAGCACCCGGTACGGGCTGGTCAGCCCTTCCAGCAGAGTAGCACCGCGAGCACAGGCGGTTGAGCGCTGTTCCAAACCGGCATCACCACCTAGCCGGTTGAGTGCATCACTCACTGGTAAACGATAAGGAAAATGGTGATCGTGCGACAGCGGATGATAAGGGTTACCCGCCACGCGCAGTATCTGATTGCTGTCGCGATCGACCCGCACCCGCAGGCCGCACAGCGTCCAGCAGCCAAAACATTGCGTCATGGAAACGGCCTGCTGCGGATTGGCCTGCCAGCCTTCGGGATGTTGGCGGCCTTCTGGCGGTAACGCATTGGCACTGATCCGATCCAGCGTCAGTTTTCCACTGCTGCCATCACGCAGGCCGGTAAACACCTTCTGCACCATTTCGCTGTAGCTGGCACCAAACACGGCCAGCCCACCCAAAGCGAGCCCGCCTTTCAACCACTGACGACGCGTTGACTTAGCCATAGTTTTTTTTCTCCATCAACCCATGCTGTAATTCACGAACCCCGATGATTAATGCCAGCCACAGCCCAAAAGTGCCGAGAATGGCCAATAGCCCCTCGCTGCCGAGCGGTAACACATAGGGGTTGAGCAATATAGTGAACTTGGGCAGCGTCTGGGTTTGCATCAGCAGCATCCAGCGCACGCCCCAACAGAGCAGCAACGCAGCCAAGCATTGTGCTAACAGACCTGTCGCCCCTAGCACCCTACGACGCGATCGCCAAGCCGAAACTATCAACAGCAGGATCAAAACGGCAAATGCGCTGCCAACCAGTGACCAGGCGCTCCCCTGAACAGGCAACTGACGCAGCGCAGCAGCGGAGTCACTACCGTCCAACCACCAGCCCAGGCTGGAGAGGCAAAGCAACAATAGAGAAAGCCCTTGATAGCGCGCCAAACGAGGCTGCCAGTGAGGTTCATGGCGTAACCAATAGGCCAGCATTGGCGGAACGGCCTGCATAGCAGTAAGCAGCAATAGCCAAGGTAACCACAGGCTGTACCACAGCGGTTGTGAACGCAGCACGGACACTTCGCGGCCGGTATAGAGCAGGATGCTGACGGCTGAAAGCAGCGTGGCCAATGCCACCCAACGTAACCATTTCTGCTCTTGCCATGCGGGCGAGATTTGTAACCATCGCGCCCAGAACGGCAGGGCTTTTGCCCTCAGTTGGCAACGCAGCAGCAAAATGAAATAGGCCACTACCAGCAGGGTAAACAGCGGTAAAAATACCGAGCCAAGAGACATCCACGACCAAGGTGCGAAATGGGCATAGAAGTGCCAGATTCGAGCGGGCTGATGTAAATCCGCACTCAGGGCCAACGGGGCCACGGTGCCGCTCACCACCGCCAGCGAAACGGCAGCCATCTCCAGCCTAGTTGCCTCAGACGCTGAACGCCAGCGTAGCCAAGCCGCAATAGCAACACTGCTACATGCCAGACCGATGAAAAAGAAATACTGTACCGCCCAGGGCAACCAGGCGATCTCCTGCGGGCGAGCCATCACTTCGCGGATCATGAGTGTACCTCCTGCCACAGCGCCGGTTGTCCCCGGACATGGCTGACAAATGCCTCATCCAGCCCCAGATAAAACACCTGTGGGTGCGTCCCCTGCTCGGGTTTCAACACCTTTAGCTCCCCACGATGCTGCTCCAGCGTGCGCCTCAAGGTGCCTTGTTCATCGTTAAGATCGCCGATCATGCGCGCACCGCCGACACAGGATTCAACGCAGGCAGGCAACAGCCCGGCATCCAGGCGGTGGACGCAGAAGGTGCATTTATCCGCGGTTTGGGTTTCATGGTTAATAAAGCGCGCCTCATAGGGGCAGGCTTGCACACAGTAGGCGCAGCCGACGCAGCGGGTGTTATCAATCACCACAATACCGTCCTGACGCTGGAAGGTCGCCTGAACCGGGCAGACCGGCACGCAAGGCGGGTTATCGCAGTGATTGCATAGGCGCGGTAGCAGCACGTTGGTGGGGATGCGCTGGCTATCCGTGACGACCTGATACTGCAGTACAGTGGTGCGAAACTGCCCCTGTGGCAGCTGATTCTCTACCGCACAGCTAACCGTGCAGGCCTGGCAGCCAATACAGCGGCGCAGATCGATCAACATCGCCATTCGCTTTTTGCCGTCGCCTTCACGCCGCTCGGGTTGCAGTTGCCAGCCGGAGTGCGCCAGCGGTACCAACGCGGCACCCGCCGTCAGGACACCGAGGCGTTGTAAAAATTGCCGTTTTCCACTATCCATTGATTTCTCCCAAAAAGTATCAACCGGGGAGCTGATACAAAGGAGTGTAAAAGTGGCGTACGACCGCCCATATTGTGGTTTACCACATTCCCTACTGCGGCTTGATCCAGGACAATTCTGGCGGGCGATCGAGATCATAAAAATGGAGATGATGTGAAAAAAGCAGTGCTGATGATCTTGCTATGCGGCTGGTTGAGCCCGGTCTGGGCAGGGCAATGGACCATCGCCGTGCTGGCATTACGCGGCGATACACATGCCCTGGCCCAATGGCAGCCGTTAATTAACCATCTCAATCGTCAGTTCCCAGACGAAAGCTTTCAACTGTTGCCGCTGAACCTGGCCGATATGGGGGAAGCCGTCAGCAACGGCCAGGTCGATTTTCTGCTCACCAACCCGGCGCAGTATATTCAGTTGGACAATAGTTACCCGTTACGCTGGTTGGTGTCCTTACGCTCCAGCAAAAATCAGCAGAATGCCTCAAACAACGTGATAGGCAGCGTGATATTGGTACGCCGCGATAGCACCGTAACCAAGGCTACTCAGCTCACCGGTAAAAAAGTGGGCGCGGTCTCCCCTGACGCTTTTGGCGGCTATCTGCTGGGCTATAAGGAGCTACTGGCCGCTGGCGTACATCCGGAAAAAGATCTGCAACTGCACTTCAGCGGTTATCCCGTGGACGCCCTGCTTTATCTGCTGCGCGATAAGGCGCTGGACGCGGCCATAGTGCCGGTTTGCCTGCTGGAAGAGATGGGGAAAGAGGGATTACTAAAGGCCAGTGATTACCGTGCCCTGCTGGCCAAACCCAGCACGCAGCCCTGCCTGACCAGCAGCGTGCTTTATCCCAACTGGTCATTTGCCGCCTTGAACCATGTGCCCGATCCCCTGGTCGATGAGCTGACCCGCCAACTGTTGCAAATGAATACCCCAGATCTCCCAGCCTGGGGCGCACCCGCCTCATCCCGCCAGGTGGACCTTCTGCTACGCGATCTGGATCGCCATCCAGCACAGCGTTCACTCTGGCAAGAGATACACAGTTGGGCATTGCAACATCTGCTCCTGCTTGGCGCGCTCGCCGGGGGCATGCTACTACTGGGCGCTAACCATCTGTGGATCGGCCACCTGGTACGCCAGCGTGGGCGCGAGCTAGAACAAATGCATACGACGCTGCGGGCCAGAGAAGCAGCGCTAGCCCGTGCGCAACGCCTCAGCACCCTGGGTGAGATGGCTTCCGGTTTCGCTCACGAACTTAACCAGCCTCTGGCGGCAATACGCCACTATGCCGAAGGCTGCCGTATTCGCCTTGAGCGCAGCGATCCGCAGCACGAGCTGTTACCGATCCTCGAACAGATTGGCCAACAGGCGCAGCGAGGGGCAGAAACCATCGTCAATCTGCGCCAATGGGTCAGCAAAACGCCACACCATGAAAGCGCACAATGGCTAACGCTGCGCCCTCTGGTGGAAAACGTTATCAAGCTGATGCGCATCGAACAGCATTACCCTCAGTGCCGTTTGGTCGTCATCATCGCCCCGAAAAGCCAGTTGTATAGCCAGGCTACGCTGTTGGAGCAGGTGCTCACCAACTTGTTAAGCAACAGCCTGCAGGCCGGTTCCCAGCAGATCACCCTGCGGCTGGAAACCGATGGCGATCGGCAGACGCTGATACTGGAAGACGATGGCGGCGGCCTCAGCGCCGAACAGTTAGCACAGCCGTTCGTGCCTTTTCGCAGCACTAAATCGGAAGGACTTGGCCTGGGGCTGGTGATCTGCCAGCGGCTGCTAAGAAGCCAACAGGGTGAGCTGACGCTGGAAAATTATTCGATATCGCCACAACGGCAGGGGCTACGCGTTACCCTGCACTTCCCTGGGATCAAGAAGGAAACATGCCATGGCGCTGATACATCTGGTCGATGACGATCTGGCGGTCACCGACGCCAGCCGCTTTTTACTCGAAGGGCTGGACTATCGGGTGAAGATCTGGAACGACAGCCAAACCTTTATCGACCAAGTCGCCCCTTACCAATGCGGCGTCGTAATGCTGGATATTCGCATGCCGGGGATCGATGGGCAGCAAATCCATCAGCGGCTACGTGAGCGTGAAAGTACGCTGGCGGTGGTGATCGTTACCGGCCATGGCGATATCGCCATGGCCGTAGCGGAGATGAAATTGGGTGCGTTGGATTTCCTGCAAAAGCCGATTGCTACCGCACCGCTGATCGACGCACTGGAACAGGGGATCGCCCATTCTCAACGTCAGGTGGAGCGCTACCAGTTACAACAGCGTTTCAGTACGCTGACCTCACGCGAGCGTGATATCGCCAGCGCCGTTGCCGCCGGTATGACCAACAAGGCCATCGCCGATCGTTACTTCGTCGCCGTACGCACCGTAGAGGTACACCGCTCTAAAGTGATGGAGAAGATGCAGGCCACCAGCCTAGCGGAATTGGTAAGCTCATTGAACCTGTTGGCGACGCAGGAGCAAAAAAAATGCCGGGCAGAGTAAACTGACCGGCATCTGGTTCAGACGGTGCGTGGCTTATTCAGCCACACACCGGGCAATCACGGCAGGATCGAAGGCTGATCGGCGCCCTCTTTCTCCACTTTCTGCTGCAGCATGTGTTCGCGTTTCATACCCAGTTTCAACGCCAGCGCAGAGGCGACGTAGATAGAGGATATGGTACCGATAGACACACCGATCAGCATGGTCAGGGAGAAGCCCTGCAGCATCGCGCCGCCGAAGATGTACAGCATCAGAACCACCATCAGCGTAGTGGCGGAGGTCATGATGGTACGGCTCAGCGTCTGCGTCAGCGAGACGTTCATGATTTCATAAGGCGTACCGCGACGGATCTTGCGGAAGTTCTCACGAATACGGTCAGAAACCACGATACTGTCGTTCAGCGAGTAACCGATCACCGACATCAAGGATGCCACGATGGTCAGGTCAATCTCGATATGGAACAGCGACAGCACGCCCATGGTGATGACCACGTCGTGCGCCAGGGCGATAACGGCCCCCGCGGCCAAGCGCCATTCAAAACGGAAGCCCACGTAAATCAGGATACAGATCAACGCCACCAGCAGCGCCATGCCGCCGGTTTGTGCCAGTTCTGCCCCTACGCTCGGGCCAACGAATTCAATACGCTTGACGGACGCATTCTTATCGACGGATTCGTTGATCACGCCAATAACTTTGTTACCCAGTTCCTGGCCTGCGGTACCGACCGCCGGTGGCATACGCACCATCACGTCACGGCTGCTGCCAAAGTTCTGGATAATCGGGTCCTGGAACCCGGCTTTTTCCAACGTATCGCGCATCAGGTCCAGATTCGCGGGTTGCTCCAGGGTAATTTCAATCACCGTACCACCGGTGAAATCCAGACCCCAGTTAAACCCACGCACGGACATGGTGGCGATCGACGCTACCAACAGCACCAAAGAGATGCCGAAGGCCAGGTAATCCCAGCGCATAAAGTCATAGACTTTACGGCCGTAGTTGAGTTGTTCAACAGTATAATCCTGTGCCACAACGCACTCCTCAGATAGACAGCTTGTTAATGCGCTTGCCGCCGTAAAGCAGGTTGACGATGGCACGGGTACCGACAATCGCGGTGAACATGGACGTCGCCACACCGATTGCGGTGGTAATTGCAAAGCCCTTGATCGAACCGGTACCGACTGCGTACAGAATGATCGCGGTGATCAACGTCGTGACGTTGGCATCAACGATACTGGAGAACGCGCCTTTATAGCCCTCATGGATGGCCTGCTGAATGGATCGTCCATTCTTCAGTTCCTCCTTGATACGTTCGTTTATCAGTACGTTGGCATCAACCGCCACCGCCAGCGTCAGCACGATCCCGGCAATCCCCGGCATGGTCAGCGTCGCCCCTGGTAGCAGAGACATCACGCCAACGATCAGCACCAGGTTAGCCATCAGCGCGGTAGAGGCGATCAGGCCAAACTTGCGGTACCAGACCACCATAAAGACGATCGAAGCCACCAGGCCCCATAGGCAAGCTTCCAGGCCCTGGGTGATGTTCTGTTGCCCCAAGGTTGGACCAATGGTCCGCTCTTCCACGATCTGGATAGGCGCAATCAACGCACCGGCACGCAGCAGCAGCGACAGCTGACGTGCTTCGTTCGGGTTGCTGATACCGGTGATACGGAAGCTGTTACCCAGACGTGACTGAATGTTCGCCACGTTGATCACTTCTTCCTGCTTCACCAGCACGGAACGGCCGTTAGCATCCTTCTTGCCGCTGTCTTTATACTCCACGAACAGCGTTGCCATTGGTTTACCAATGCTGTCTTTGGTGAAGTTGGACATGGCAGTACCGCCAGCGCTGTCCAGCGAGATATTTACCTGCGGCTGGTTGTACTCATCGGTGCTGGAGGTGGAGTCTGTAATGTGGTCACCGGTCAGGATGACGCGCTTGTACAGCACAACCGGTTGGCCTTCACGGGTGTATTTCACCTCGGAGTCACCCGGTACACGGCCATTGGCCGCAGCGGTCGCATCCGCGTTGGTATTTACCAGACGGAATTCCAGCGTAGCGGTCGCACCCAAAATTTCTTTGGCGCGTGCCGTATCCTGGATACCCGGCAACTCAACAACGATACGATCGGCACCCTGGCGCTGTACCAACGGTTCGGCAACGCCGAGCTGGTTAACACGATTACGCAGGATGGTAATGTTCTGCTGCACCGCATACTCACGCGCTTCGCTCAGGCGAGCGTCGGTCATCGTTGCTTTCAGGGTGTTGCTACCATTGGCAGAAAGCACCAGATCGCGCTGACGTGGCGTCATGTAGCTGATGGCCTGGTCGCGAGCGGCGTCGTCACGGAAGCGGACTTCCACGCCGTTGTTGTCCAACTTGCGGATCGCAGCGTAAGGAATGCCCTTTTCACGCAATTCGCTGCGCAGGGTATCCATAGTTTGTTCTTGCAACTTGCTCAGCGCGGTGTCCATGTCGACTTCCATCAGGAAGTGCACGCCACCACGTAAATCCAGACCCAGCTTCATCGGCTCGGCGTTGAGCATCGCCAGCCAGGCAGGCGTTGCCGGGGCGAGGTTCAATGCGACGACATATTTGTCACCCAGTTCCGCCATCAAGGCTTCACGGGCGCGCAGCTGAACGTCAGGATCTTTAAAGCGAGCCAGGATGGCACCGTTTTCCAGCGCAATCGACTTGCTCGCAATATTGTCTTTTTCTAATACAGTACGGACTTGGTCCAGCGTAGTTTCACTGGCGGCGACTCCGCGCGCGCCAGTGATCTGTACGGCCGGATCCTCTCCGTAAATGTTGGGAAGCGCATATAGCAGTCCGACGAGGATCACCACGATCAACATCAGATACTTCCACAGAGGATAACGGTTTAGCACGGCAGTTCCCTTAGGGAAAACAAAATTACAGGGCCTTCATAGTACCTTTCGGCAGAACGGCCGCCACGAAGTCACGCTTGATCATCACTTCCGTGGTGTCATTCAGCGCGATGGCAATAATACCGGTATCTGCCACTTTAGTGACACGGCCAATCAGACCACCGGTGGTCAACACTTCATCACCCTTGCCGATGGAGTCCATCAGTTTTTTGTGCTCTTTAGCACGTTTCTGCTGTGGGCGCAGGATCATGAAATAGAAAATCAGACCAAACACCACCAGCATAATGATCAGAGAGTACGGGCTACCCTGAGATGGAGCCCCTGCTGCTGCCACTGCATCGGAAATGAAAAAGCTCATTAAAATTCCCTCATTAATTTATCAATTATCAATTCAAGCGTTTAAAGGTGGTATCGGTTTGCCGATCCGACCATAGAAATCCGCCACAAACAGCTCTAATTTACCCTCTTCAATGGCCTGGCGTAAACCCGCCATCAAACGTTGGTAATAGCGCAAGTTATGGATGGTGTTCAATCGCGCACCGAGAATTTCGTTGCAGCGATCGAGATGATGCAAATAGGCACGACTATAATGGCGACAAGTATAGCAATCGCACTCACTGTCCAGCGTGGAAGTATCATCCTTATGCTTGGCATTACGGATTTTTACCACACCATCCGTCACGAACAAATGGCCGTTACGGGCATTACGCGTTGGCATCACGCAGTCAAACATGTCGATGCCGCGACGCACGCCTTCAACCAGATCTTCCGGCTTGCCAACCCCCATCAGATAGCGTGGCTTATCTTCTGGAATTTGTGGGCAAACGTGTTCAAGAATGCGATGCATATCCTCTTTTGGCTCACCTACCGCCAAACCGCCCACAGCGTAACCATCAAAGCCGATCTCCACCAGCCCTTTTACCGATACATCACGTAAATCTTCGTAAACACCGCCTTGGATAATGCCGAATAACGCATTGTTGTTATTCAGTTCATCAAAACGCTGGCGGCTGCGCTGTGCCCAACGCAGAGACATTTCCATCGAACGCTTGGCATAGTCCCAATCCGCCGGGTAAGGCGTGCATTCGTCGAAAATCATCACGATGTCTGATCCCAGATCGTACTGGATCTCCATCGATTTTTCCGGGCTGAGGAACACCTTATCGCCGTTGATCGGATTACGGAAATAAACGCCTTCCTCTTTAATCTTGCGCATTGCCCCCAGGCTGAACACCTGGAAACCACCGGAGTCGGTCAGGATCGGCCCGTGCCACTGCATAAAGTCATGCAGATCGCCGTGCAGCTTCATGATCTCCTGCCCTGGGCGCAGCCACAGGTGGAAGGTGTTACCCAACAGGATCTGCGCACCGGTGTCTTTCACTTCTTCCGGCGTCATGCCTTTGACCGTGCCATAGGTCCCCACTGGCATAAAGGCCGGGGTTTCCACTACGCCACGCTCAAAGACCAGGCGGCCGCGACGAGCACGGCCATCGGTTGTCTGTAATTCGTACTTCACAAAACCTCCAGCGTCAGAGATACAGTCTGACGTCATTAAAACAGGACCACGCAGTGTGCGTAGCCCGGGAATTTATTCCCCGACGGATTCGCTTTCCGCCAGTGGATTACGGCTGATAAACATGGCATCGCCGTAGCTGAAGAACCGGTACTTCTCAGCCACCGCCTGATGATAGGCGTTCATGGTGTTTTTATAGCCGGCAAACGCCGAGACCAGCATGATCAGGGTGGATTCTGGCAGGTGGAAGTTGGTTACCAGCGCATCGATCACCTGATAGTGATATCCCGGATAGATAAAGATGCTGGTATCGCCGAAGAAGGGCGCGATCAGCGCATCCTGGCAAGCATTGGCCGCGCTTTCCAGCGAACGCACCGAAGTGGTGCCCACGGCAACCACCCTTTTGCCGCGCGCCTTACAGGCTAATACCGCATCCACCACATCCTGCGGCACTTCTGCATACTCCGCATGCATCACATGCTCTTCAATGGTTTCCACCCGCACCGGCTGGAAGGTGCCAGCGCCAACGTGCAAGGTGACAAACGCCATCTCAATGCCCTTGGCGCGCAACGCGGCCAACAGCGGCTCATCAAAATGCAGGCCCGCCGTCGGGGCCGCTACGGCACCCGGCTTTTCGCTGTAGACGGTCTGATACAGTTCGCGGTCGGCGTCTTCATCCGGGCGATCGATATACGGTGGCAGTGGCATATGGCCCACCGCGTTAAGGATAGTGAACACGTCACGATCGTCGTTAAAGCGCAGTTCGAACAGCGTGTCATGGCGCGCGACCATGGTGGCGGCAATGCTTTCGTCATCGCCCAGCAGCAGTTCGGTGCCCGGCTTGGGTGATTTGGAGGCACGTACATGGGCCAGTACCCGATGATCGTCCAACACCCGCTCGACCAGCACTTCTATCTTGCCGCCGCTGACCTTACGGCCAAACAGGCGCGCAGGGATCACGCGGGTATTGTTGAACACCAGCAGATCGCCCGCTTCCAGGTTATCCAGCAGATCGGTGAACACGCCGTGCGTCAGGCCTCCGCTTGGCCCGTCCAACTGCAGCAAACGGCAACCGCTACGCTCAGGCTGTGGATAGCGGGCAATCAAAGACTCGGGGAGCTCAAAAGAAAAATCGGCGACGCGCATGGGTATTCACTTCTTCAGCTAGCTAATTGGGAAAAAACAGGCGGTACAGTCTAAAGCCGCGGGCGACAAGCAGCAAGGAATAAGGAGGAATTGCATGACTTGGGTTATAGTTGGCAGATGAATTTTCTCGCTCATCTCCATTTGGCCCAGCTTGCGGAAAGCTCGCTGCTTGGCAACCTGCTCGCCGATTTCGTGCGCGGCAACCCCGCAGGTGATTACGACCCAGCGGTAGTGGCTGGCATCATGATGCATCGGCGCGTCGATGTTTTGACCGATATCCAACCGGAAGTCAAAGCCTGCCGCGACTATTTCAGCCCGCAATTCCGCCGCGTCGCCCCCATTACGCTCGACGTGGTTTGGGATCACTTTCTGGCCCGCCACTGGCAACAGCTTGAGCCGACGTGCAGCTTGCAGAGCTTCACCCAGCAAGCTCGTAACCTGATTGTGCCGCATCTGCCGCAAACGCCACAGCGCTTCCAGAACCTGAACAGCTATCTTTGGCCCGAACGCTGGTTGGAGCGTTACGCCGAGCTACCGTTTATCGGCGATGTATTAGAGGGCATGGCTAGCCGCCGTCCACGACTGGCCGCACTGGCTGGCTCCTTTGCCGACGTGGAGCACCAGTATCATCAGCTTGAAACACAGTTCTGGCAGTTTTATCCCCGAATGATGGAACAGGCCAGAAACAAGTCATTGTGATCGCTGGATAAAAAGCCCTATTACTCATTCAGTTAACGGAATGTGGCTTTTTGTCCTTGCCCTTTTGTACGAAAAGGTTATTTTGAAAGACTGCTAAATTTATTCTCTCGGTTTGATAGGTGGAAGCTATCTCATTGATTGGTCTTTCACCCTTCCCTCACCGAGTGGTGGCCCTTATACTGGCCCCTGCTTTTACATCAACCCATTGAACTACTATTACAGGAGTAATTATGGTCCTGGTAACTCGTCAAGCCCCTGACTTCACCGCTGCAGCCGTTTTAGGCAATGGCGAAATCGTAGAAAACTTCAACCTGAAGAAGCACCTGAACGGCAAACCAGCCGTACTGTTCTTCTGGCCGATGGACTTCACCTTCGTATGTCCTTCTGAGCTGATCGCTTTCGATCACCGCTATGAAGAGTTCCAGAAGCGCGGCGTTGAAGTTGTAGGCGTTTCCTTCGACTCAGAATTCGTCCATAACGCATGGCGTAAAACCCCTGTCGACAAAGGCGGCATCGGTGAAGTGAAATACGCAATGGTTGCTGACGTTAAGCGCGAAATTCAGAAAGCTTACGGCATCGAACACCCAGAAGCGGGCGTTGCCCTGCGTGGTTCTTTCCTGATCGACAAGAACGGCATTGTTCGTTCCCAGATCGTCAACGACCTGCCAATCGGCCGTAACATCGACGAAATGATCCGTACCGTTGACGCGCTGCAATTCCACGAAGAGCACGGCGAAGTGTGCCCAGCTCAGTGGGAAAAAGGCAAAGCAGGTATGGGCGCATCTCCAGACGGCGTAGCTAAATACCTGTCTGAGAACGCTTCCAAGCTGTAATTTCAGCCTGTAAGTGTCAGAACCGGTCAGCCCTGCTGGCCGGTTTTTTTTATGCCCAAAATCGGTGCAACCGCTCCCCTCCAGTGCAATACTCCCCTGTTTCGCTTCACATTTTTCACTCCTCCTACCGTCGTATTCCCTATCCATAGCTACTCTTCATAGGTTGGCCTGCGCTTTGCAACACCGGCGGGACAAATAAAAACACAGGGATCAACACAGGAGTCGTTATGTTTTTGCAAAAATGGAGTCAACCGCTGACCTTGGCAGCCTTGCTGGTCAGCAGCCAGCTATATGCCGCCTCAAACCCGGCGGTGGAAGCGCAAAATGGCATGGTGGTCACCTCGCAGCATCTGGCCTCACAGGTCGGCGTAGATATTCTCAAGATGGGGGGCAACGCGGTGGATGCTGCGGTCGCGGTTGGCTATGCCCAGGCGGTAGTTAACCCTTGCTGCGGCAATATCGGCGGCGGCGGTTTCATGACTCTGCATCTGGCCGATGGCACCGATACCTTTATCAACTTCCGTGAAACCGCTCCGGCGGCGGCCAGTGCCGACATGTATCTGGATGCGCAAGGCAAGGTGAAAAAAGACGCCAGCCTGTACGGTTATCTGGCCGCTGGCGTACCGGGAACGGTGCTGGGGATGGAGACCGCACGTAAAAAGTACGGCAAGCTGAGCCGCGAACAGGTGATGGAACCGGCCATCAGGCTGGCCCGTGAGGGCTTTATCCTGACGCGGGCCGATACCGATATTCTCGACACCACCGTCGCACGCTTCAAGCAAGACCCGGAGTCAGCCAAAATCTTCCTGCGTAAAGACGGTTCTGCGCTGCAACCGGGCGATCGCCTGGTGCAAACTGACCTGGCTAACACGCTGGAAGCCATCGCCAAAGAAGGCCCCTCCGCGTTCTATCAGGGAAAAATCCCGCAGGCGGTTGAAGCTGCTGCCAAACAGGGGGGAGGCATTCTCACCGCCGCCGACTTCGCCAACTACAAAGTGACCGAGGCTACGCCGATAACCTGTAGCTATCGCGGTTATAAATTCGTCTCTGCGCCACCGCCTAGCTCCGGCGGCGTCACGCTGTGCGAGATCCTCAATATCGTTGAGGGTTACGATCTGAAAAGCATGGGCTTTAACTCAGCGGCGGCGATCCACACCATGACCGAGGCGATGCGCCATGCTTATATGGACCGCAATACCTATCTCGGCGACCCCGAGTTTATCAAGAATCCGATCGATCGGCTGGTGAGCAAAAGCTACGCCGATGAGATCCGTAAGAAAATCGTCGCCAATCAGGCTACGCCTTCCGTCAATGTACAACCGGGGATGGAGCCGCACGAAAAGCCGGAAACCACCCACTATTCGATTGTCGATCATGAAGGGAATGCTGTATCAACCACCTATACCGTCAACGGCCGTTTTGGTGCCGTGGTGATCGCACCGGGCACCGGCTTCTTCCTCAACGATGAGATGGATGATTTTACCGTCAAGGTCGGTGAGAAGAATCTCTATGGCCTGGTGCAGGGAACGGCCAACGCCATCGCCCCCGGTAAGCGCCCACTATCCTCCATGAGCCCTACGCTGGTGACCAAAGACAACAAAATCTTTATGGTGCTCGGCTCGCCGGGCGGTTCACGTATCATTACCATCACGCTACAAACTGCGCTGAACGTGATCGATCATGGCATGGCCCCGCAGGAAGCAGTGGATGCCCCGAGGATCCATCATCAATGGTTGCCGGATGAGGTCTATTACGAGCAACGCGGTGTCTCTGCTGATACGCTGAAAATCCTCAAGGAGATGGGCTACAAGATGGTTGAGCAAACCCCTTGGGGCGCCGCAGAGCTGATTTTGGTGGGATTACCAGGCGCCGCGGGTGTCAGCCCGGCCAACTCGGGTAATGATTCTGCCGTTTCTGGACGCGTACGTGAAGGCTACCTGTACGGAGCCAATGACGTACGCCGTCCGGCTGGATCTGCAGTGGGATACTGACGAATCAGGTTTACCCGCCGATTGGCGGGTAAACCTTTAGCAAACGTCAGCTACGTAGCCGCCACACGCTGGCCGACTCGGCTGCCAACTGCAACCGCAAGCCACCTTCCTGCGCAATCCGTTCGCCTTCCCCTTCCACTAGCTGCCATTTACCCTCTCGCAACAGCGGGCTATAAGGCAGTTCAACGTCTCCACTATCGTTGCGCTGCAACGCCACCAGTACCTGCTCCCGCTGGTAAGTACGCACAAACACCAGCGTCTCCCCTTGCGCATACAGCACCTGGCAGCCGCCACGGCGTAACGCCTTACTCTGCTTACGCAGTGCCGTCAGGCGGCTGAACAAGGCCAACAGTGGCCGATCCCATTGGCTTTCGTCCCAAGGGAACGTCTTACGGCAGAAGGGATCGTTGCCGCCATCCAGACCAATTTCATCACCGTAATACAGGCAAGGCACGCCAATCCACGCCAGCAGCCATACCGCCGCCATCTGCATACGGCGCGGATTGTTATCCAGCAAGGTCAAGAAACGCGCCGTGTCGTGGCTATCTAACTGATTGAACTGGATCAGTTGGCGGTTATGGGGCAATCCGGCCCGGTAACCGTCCATCCACTGCGCACAGTCTGCCGCATCCAGCAGCACCGGATGATAAGCCACGTCGACACCGGCCAGAAACGCCCTAACCGGCAAGGCAAAGCCCATATAGTTCATGGCGGCGTCTTCAACCCCGGCATGCAGCCAGCGACGCGCGTCACCAAAATGTTCGCCCAGCACATAGGCATCTGGGTTCTCTTGCTTGATTGCCTGATACATTCCGGCCAGGTGATGTAGGTTCCCCGCTGCACCGCCGTTTTCCCCCAGCATATGCACCACGTCCAACCGCCAGCCGTCGATGCTGTACGGCGGGCGTAACCAATGGCGTACCACGCTGTTGTCCGCCCGATAAATAGTATCGACCACCTGCGGTTCGGCAAAGTTGAGCTTGGGCAGATTGGTATTGCCCTTCCAACTCAGCACGTTACCGTCCGGGTAGAAGTTGAACCAGCCACGATAAGGGGAATCGGGATGATGGCACGCCCCCCCCTCTGCCTGTTGATAACGATCAAACCAGGGATGGGAATCTCCGGTGTGGTTAAATACGCCGTCCAGCACCAGTTTCATTCCCACCTTGTGAGTGCTTACTCGCAAACGCAGCAAGGCGTCATTACCGCCAAAATAGGGGTCGACCTGATAGTAATCTTCGGTATCGTACTTATGGACGCTGGGTGAGGTGAAAATCGGGTTCAGATACAGGGCGGTGACACCAAGCCGCTGCAAGTAGGGCAGCTTCTCGCTGATGCCATCCAGATCGCCACCATAGAAAGTCGAAGCAGCGTGCTCATCCTCAAGCGGATGTTGCCAGTCACGACGTATCACATCACTTCCGGCGGCATGATGGTGATAACTGCCACTCTGGATGCCATGCTCCCCGCCGCTGCTGGCAAAGCGATCGGGGAAAATCTGATAAAACACCTGATCGGCCACCCAACCTGGGCTGCTATCTGGTTCATCTACGGCAAACTGTGCCAGCTGCCCCGGAGGGGTCAGCGACCAGCCCTGCGGGCCAAACCACTGCTGACGATCGGCCCACAGCAGTTTAAAACAGTAGCGCCGTACCGGTTCACCTTCGTGCAGCGTCAGGCTGGCCTGGTAGCGCCAGAGCCCCTCTACCGCCTTAGGCTTCATGATCAGCAACCACTCTTCATTGTCTGGCTCGACGCGTAAAAAAACCTGTTCAGGCAACTCATCACTTTGTAACCACAAAGCGATCTCCAGACGCTGCCCCTTATTCACCACAAAGGGTGGAACCGGCTGATGCCAGGCGTTTAGCATGAATTTTCTCCTGTTGTAGCAAACCCAATCGACGACGAATGCAATGCCACGCACCATGCCACGTTGAGCACCTTTCTCCCTCCTCTTTCAGTCATAAACTCGGGGATGAGCCGAGGGGTGGAGATGCTGATTTACAATGTAAAAGTGGGTAAACAGACACATATCATGCCCGATAAGCTTTAGGCTAACGGGTTTTAGCTTTATTGGATGTTTTTTACGTAGTTTGGAGGGAGCGGGTATGCAACAACAAATAAGACAATGGCTGGAAAGCATTGGGCTGGAATTCACCGACATGGTGTCGCTGGCGATGGTGCTTGGGCTGATCGCACTGATTTCCGTGGTGATCCATCTGGTGCTGCACCGCGTGGTGCTGACCGCTATCCAGCGCCGTGGCCAACATTCACAACATCTCTGGCAGCAGGCCATCACCCAACATAAACTCTTCCAGCGTGCCGCCCTACTGCTGCAAGGGGTGATCATCAATGTGCAGGCGGTGCTGTGGCTGCATAATGGCAGCCAGACTCAGGCAATTATCGTCACTGCGGCGCAGGTGTGGATCCTGTTATTCTCCCTGCTGACGTTGTTCTCACTGCTCGACACGCTGTTGACTCTGATGCGCCAAAGCCCGCTTGCCAACCAACTCCCGCTGCGTGGCATCTTTCAGGGGGTGAAACTGGTCGCCGCCATCTTTATTGGCATCATGATCATCTCACTGCTGATGGGGCGCTCACCGCTATTGTTACTCAGCGGTTTAGGGGCCATGACGGCCGTCTTGATGTTGGTGTTTAAAGATCCCATTCTTGGCCTGGTCGCCGGGATCCAGCTTTCGGCCAACGATATGCTGAAAATTGGCGATTGGCTGGAGATGCCCAAATACGGTGCCGACGGTGCGGTGACCGATATCGGCTTGACCACGGTCAAGGTCAGAAACTGGGACAACACCGTCACCACCATTCCCACCTACGCACTGATCTCTGATTCGTTCAAGAACTGGCGTTCGATGTCTGAATCCGGTGGCCGCCGCATCAAGCGCAGCATCAATATCGACACCACCAGCGTGCACTTCCTGACGTCAGAGGAGCGGGAACGCCTCAACCGCAACCCCCTGTTGCAACGCTATCTGAACGATAAAACCCAGGAACTGGGTAAGTACAATCAGCAGAGCGAGGTGGACCTAAGTTCGCCGCTTAACGGCCGCCGCCTGACCAACGTCGGTACCCTGCGCGCCTATCTGGTGGCTTATTTACGTTCGCACCCGGGTATCCACCAGAATATGACGCTGATGGTGCGCCAACTGGCGCCAACGCCGGAAGGGTTACCGCTGGAGATTTACGCCTTTACCAACACGACGGTGTGGGCAGAATACGAAGGGATTCAATCGGATATCTTCGATCATCTGCTGGCGGCGATCGGCGAATTCGATTTGCGCATTCACCAGACGCCAAGCGGCAACGACATGCGCAGCATGCTGGCAAACCTGCAGCCCGCGCCCAATACCCCCTGACGTAACCTGACGAAATTATTTCTGTTGGTAATTATCTTCAACCGATTGCCAACAGATATCTCCTCTGACTTTCTTTCTGCCGCCGAATGGCTATTAATACGCACACGCCATTTTACTGTTCGGAGCAGGCATCTTGTTAACATCGTCAAAACACCGTCTGATCACCTTATTGGCCACGCTGATGTTTGCTGGCTACCTGCACAGCGCCACCCTGGACGAAAGCCAGATGAGCCGCACATTGCAACCAGCGCTCAGCGCCTTGAGCAGCAGTATGATGGATATTCGCGAAGTACTGGCACGCTGCTCTGGAGAAGGGAGGGAAGAACGGTTATGCGAAAGCAGTCTGGTGATGGAGGCCAGAGCGGCCGGTGATGGCGATACGGAAGAGGAAAACATATTAATACGGTAGTGAGGAGCGTTGTCTTCAGTCTACTCCTCTCACCCTCTCCCAATGGAACCGATAGAGCTAGTTGATTGCTTTGCGTAATATCTTGCCTTTCTTGTTCTTACCCTCTGCTTTCCGAAACCGCACGGGCTAACTACGCGCTCAGGACA
>NZ_JBKABN010000038.1:0-35599 GCF_046269175.1 Serratia sp. J2 | reverse complement strand
ACTGACCGCGCAAACCCAGAACCTTGACGAAAAAGTCCAGCAGTTGAAACAGCTGCAGCAAAACCAACAGTCGTTGGCAAAACTGCAAGAACAGCTTGCCGCTCAGACCAAAGACAGTGAGTTGAAAGCCGAACAGGTGAAGCAACTGCAGCAGACCAGCGCCAGGCTGCAGGAGCAGTTGACCGCGCAAACCAAAGATAATGAGCAGAAAGCGCAGCAAGTGATGCAGCTGCAACAAAATAAGCAAACCGTCGCAGAGTTGCAGGCACAGCTAGTTATCCAGACCAAAGACAGCGAGCAAAAAGCCGAGCAGGTGAAACAGTTGCAACAGGCCAGTAGCAAGCTGCAAGAGCAACTAGCCGCACAAACCAAAGCCAATGATGAGAAAGCGCAACAGCTGAAACAGCTGCAACAAAACCAGCAAGAGCTGGTCAAGCTGCAGGCTCAGTTAGCTACTCAGGCCAAGGACAGCGAGCAGAAAGTGCAGCAGGTCAAACAGCTGCAGGAACAGTTAGCCGCTTCCAGTAAGGATAATGAGCAGAAAGCCCTGCAGGTGAAGCAACTCCAGCAAGGCCAGCAAGAGTTGGCCAAGTTGCAGGCTCAACTGGCTGCACAGGCCAAGGATAGCGAACAAAAAGCGCTACAGGCCAAGCAGTTGCAGGAGCAATTGGCGCTGAATAACAAAGATTTCGTGCAACAAGCTCAGCAAATGAAGAAATTGCAGCAAGAGCTGCTAACGTTGGCGAAACTGCAAGACCAACTGACCGTGCAGACCAAAGACAGTGAACAGAAAGCGCAGCAGATAAAGCAGCTGCAAGAACAGTTGACGGTTTATGGCAAAGATAACGATCAGAAGGCTCAGCAGGTTAAACAACTCCAGCAAAGCCAGCAGGAATTGGTGAAGTTGCAGGAGCAGTTAGCCGCTCAAACCAAAGACAGTGAGCAGAAAGCGCAGCAGATTGCCCAGTTGCAGCAGGCTAGTCAGCAGGAGAGTACCAAGCTGCAGGAGCAGTTGGCCGCTCAGACTAAAGACAGCGAGCAGAAAGCCCAGCAGATCGTTCAGTTGCAGAAGACGGGTCAGCAGGAGAGTGCCAAGCTGCAAGAACAGTTGGCCGCTCAGACCAAAGACAGCGAGCAGAAAGCCCAGCAGATAGCCCAGTTGCAACAGGCGAGTCAGCAGGAGAGTGCCAAGCTACAGGAGCAGTTGGCCGCTCAGACTAAAGACAGCGAGCAGAAAGCCCAGCAGATAGCCCAGTTGCAGCAAGCAAGTCAGCAGGAGAGCGCCAAGCTGCAAGAGCAGTTGGCGGCACAAACCAAAGATAATGAGCAGAAGGCGCAGGATCTCGCCCAACTGCAGCAAAAGCTGACTGCAGCCGAGAAAAAGCAAACGGCTGGCACGTCCGTGGTCACGGAGCCTAAAACGCAGGTGGAAAAACGCGATTATGCGATCGGCACCGCGTTGGGTAATGACATCCTGGATTTGCTCAACAGCAAAAAGACGCAGGGTGTAGACGTGAACCGCCAACTGGCGTTGGCAGGCGTGACCGATGTGATCAATGGCCAGACCAAACTGGCCAAAGAACAGATTGCCAAAGCCTTGTATGAAAGTGAGTTGGAGCTGAACGATCAGCATAAAAAGATCAAACAGCAGAACGAAAAGCAAGGCAGCAGCTATATCGATAAGTTCAAGAAGCAGCCACGCGTTGTTCAGTCTAAGCAAGGCTTCTATTACCGCATCGACTATGTTGGCGATAGCGTGATTGGTGAGGGGGATACCGTCGCCGTGGTGGTTAAAGAGAGCTTGACCGACGGTAAAGTGATCAAGGATATGGATCTGGCCGGGACGTCAATTTCGCAGCCGCTGAGCGCCTATCCACCGCTGTTCCGTGAAGCGCTAGGCAAGTTGAAGAACCACGGTAACATGACGCTGGTGGTGCCACCTGAACTGGCCTATGGCGAGAAAGGCATGGCACCGGATATTCCACCGGGCGCGACCATGGTCTATAACGTACGCATCCTGGATGTAATACCGGCCTCCGAGCAAAAAGCTCCATAACCCTATAACAAACCCGCCAGATGATTGGCGGGTTTTCTTCTATCTGAACCATGCTGGGGACTGGCAATGCCCCAGTGTGGTGCAGAACCCGGTTTTACCTCTTCATCCATTCCCATCTTATCGTTAACTTTCATTATTTTTTAATCAATTAGACTGATAACACACCGCTTGTTCTGCCTGGCCCGTTTTTTGCTGTAGTTGCAGTAGTTGATATTGAACGCAGTTAACCGCAGGTAGGAGCCACGATGAATTTCAGACGCTTGAAGTATTTCGTAAAGATCGTCGATATCGGCAGCCTGACTCAGGCGGCGGAGGTGTTACATATTGCGCAGCCTGCGCTGAGCCAGCAAGTTGCCACCCTGGAAGGGGAACTGAAACAGCAATTGCTGATCCGAACCAAACGAGGAGTGATGCCCACGGAGGCCGGCAATATTCTTTATGCGCATGCGCAAACCATTCTTCAGCAGTGCGAGCAGGCCCAACAAGCGGTGATCAGCAGTGGGGAAACGCTGGCTGGGCAGGTGGCGGTCGGCCTGGTGCAAGGTAGTGCGGCCTCGCAGTTGGCGCTGCCGCTGTTGCAAGCGGTACGCGATCGGCACCCTGGGATTTTGCTGAGCCTGCATGAAAATATCGGCAATACGTTGAGCCAACAGGTGGTGACGCAGGCTCTAGATATGGCGGTGATGTACGGGCAGAACATGCCACCGAACCTGAGCGTCACGGCGTTGGCGAAAGAAGATTTGTATCTGGTCGCAGCGAGAAGCATCCCTCATCCGGGCAACAGCATCGATTTATCGGCGGTGAGCCGGTTTAATCTGTTCTTGCCGCGGGAGGGGGACGTGGTGCGCGACCTGGTTGATGAGGCTCTGGCGCTGCGCCAACTCACGGCGAATGTCATTGGTGAGATCGAATCCCACAGTATGCTTTGCGCCGCTATCGCTAGTGGAATGGGGGCGACGATCCTGCCAGAGTCGCTTGCCAGGGCGACGATCGGCCCAGCCAAGGCCTGGATGATCCGTCTCAATGCGCCAGCGCTTTCGGTACCGCTGGCGTTGGTGGTTTGCGGCCAAAAGCCGCTCACTGCGGCGGCGGGAGCGGTGAGGGAAATCCTGCTGGAAATTACCGCCAGCCATCATCAGCCGACGCGAGTGCTGGCTTTGGCGCTGTAGGGGCGCCGCATGCGGCGCCAGTCCTTTGTATCAGCGGAACGGAGGCTCGTTGAAGGTGCGTAGTTTGCGTGAGTGCAGATGTTCACCTTCAGCCCGCAGCAGGTCGATGGCACAAATCCCGATCTGCAAGTGTTCAGAAATCGCACCTTCGTAAAAACGGTTGGCCTGGCCTGGTAGTTTGATCTCTCCGTGTAGCGGTTTATCAGATACGCACAGCAACGTGCCATAAGGCACCCGGAAGCGATAACCCTGTGCCGCGATGGTGGCGCTTTCCATATCGACGGCGACGGCGCGGCTGAGGTTAAAGCGCAGCGCGGAAGCCGAATAGCGCAGCTCCCAGTTGCGATCGTCGGTGGTGACCACCGTACCGGTGCGTAACCGCTGTTTTACCGCTTCTCCCGGCATACCGCTTACCGTTTTGGTGGCGTCATACAGCGCGCGCTGAACTTCCGCGATGCTTGGGATTGGGATATCCGGTGGCAGAACTGAATCTAAGACATGATCGTCACGCAGGTAGGCGTGGGCCAACACGTAATCGCCAATCGACTGGCTTTCTCGCAGGCCGCCGCAGTGGCCAATCATCAGCCAGGCATGGGGCCGCAGCACTGCCAGGTGATCGCAGATGGTTTTGGCATTGGAAGGGCCAACACCGATATTGACCAGCGTGATCCCCTGGCCATCGTTGGCGATCAGGTGATAGGCGGGCATCTGGTGGTTTTTCCAGGCCAGATCGGACACCGTCTGCTCTGGATTTGGCGTTTCTGCCGTCACAAAGTTCCCGCCGGCGCAAGACAGTGCGATATAGGGGCTGGCCGGATCGGCGATCTGGCTACACGCCCAGCGGACAAACTCATCAACATAGCGTGTGTAGTTGGTAAACAACACAAAGTGCTGAAAATGTTCCACTGGCGTGCCGGTGTAATGCCGCAGGCGGGCCAGTGAGAAATCGGTCCGCAGTGCGTCGAAATGGGAGAGTGGAAAATGGTTGGCAAAAGGAGACAGGCCGTCTGCATTTTCATCGCCAATCTGCGCCAGTTCGGTGGTGGGGAAATGCTTGGTAAGCCCGGCACTCATGGTTCTGTCCAAGGCCAGATCGGAGCCGTCAATCACATAAGGGAAGGGGATCTCTTGTTGAGAGGGAACGACTTCGATCACGGCGGCATATTCACTGGTCAGCATTGCTAGCTGTTCGGCAAGATAAGGGCGGAACAGCTGCGGCCGGGTGATGGTGGTGGTGTAGCTGCCAGGCCGGGTAAAACGGCCATAGGCGCGAGTTCTTGGATGATCGGGGTGTTCACCATCCCAGCGTACACGTAGTTCCGGGTAGGAAAACAGCCCCGAGGCACGGGCCTGCGCCTCTGGTAGGGTACCATCCGCGATAAATTGTTTGATGGCAGCGCGCAAGGCGTTGACCGATGCGTCATACAGAACTTCGAGTTGGTCGAGGGCTTGCAGGGCAGTCAGCGACGTATTGTTAGGGGTATTCATTGTTTTTCCTCGGTTCTTGCGATACCCCAGCATAGCGTAAAGCGTTGGCCGAATGAATCTATCTGCAACTGCACTTGTGTGAAGTCGCTATAAGGCTCAGGGACCTTTATTGCTGACAAAACCGTAATCGGCTCGTGGCGTTGGGGCGTTGCATACTGCGCCTGCTTGGATAATAAATGGAGCAGATTGGGTGCCAGGATAGCGTTTATCTCCATGAGGTTTCTGTTGTTAAAGCTGATTGTGTCCAGCTATGATGGAGCGCTGAGTCTGCAAAGGGCGGGCTCAGAAGTAGGCATGGCGTCTGGTTGATGGGCGCGGTGCGTTTGACCTAGGGAGACATAGGGATATGGAGCAGGGAGCTTCCAGCCAGACACCTGGCTATTTACGTTTTACGCCAGGGCAGCCACTCTCGCTTTGGCACCGCTGTGTTGCCCGCTTGCTAGTGCACTTCTACTATTCTTCCCTGAAATTCATGACGCCGAACGGGCAACGTATCGATCCGTTGGACGGCAAGATACCAACGCTGCTGCTAGCCAGCCATCGCAACGGAGCGACGGACGGTTGGGTATTCAACCAACTTTTGCCCGTCGCGCAGTTTCTCACCTCGGTTCAACTGCTGCGCTCGCGCTTTCTGCGGTTAATGTTCGCGGGGATCCCAGTCGTTCGTGATAAGGATCGCCAGCGTTATGGTTATAGCCGCGCTCAGGCGGGGAACCCTATTGTGCATGCTATCGCTCATCTTAAGCAGGGCGGCAGTGTGATCGTCTTCCCCGAAGGTACCAGCGAATGGGGGCCAGGGCCGCAACCCTATTATCCTGGAGCGGCGAAAATTATCCGGCGGCTGATGCAGGATAAATGTCGTTTTCAGGTAGTGGTTGCCGGTTGCTTCTATCGGGCTCCGGATCGCGTTGGCTCTGGCGTCGAACTGATGGTGGGTGAACCTCTGGTTCTGCCTGAGCAGGGCGATGTCAGCGCAGTAGAGTGGGAGCAGAGTATTCAACAGTGCCTGAGCCAGGCGTTGGACAGCGTCTCTGTTAACTGCCGTGATGAACATATGCTGGCTCAGGTGGAAGCGCAGGCCTGGAATTCTCTCCGTGATGGGGATTCTTTCGCACGGGCGTTTAAGCAGGCAGAGCAGCAGACGTTAAGTGAGCCTGTTGTCGCTGCCCCGCAGGTAACTCATTCTTTATGGGATCAGCTGTTATGGCGGCTGTTCATCCTCACTCTGTTACCGGTGTGGCTTGCTGGCTGGTGGACAGGGCGCCGCGCCGATGGCCGCAATACCACCACCTTTTTCCGCCTTGCTGGTGGTTTCGCCATGGCGCTGGTTTGGCTCCCCTGTTTGTTGATAGCCGTGATGTTTTATCCTTGGTTGTTGCTGCTTTATGGTGCGGCCGCGTTAGGATGGCTGCGGCGGGGTAAATTTGCAGGAGGCAAAGCTTGAATAGTCGTATCGAACCTCATCCAGGGGTAGCCAAGTATGGCGTGAGGTTCAGCTATCGCTGCTACCTTGGGGTGATTGCTCTGATCTTGATGGCCGGGATAGTTAGTGCCATCCGCCTGGGGGACCGCCAGTTTATTATCCCCGGTGCGTTTGGCCTGTTTGCCCTGTGTTTGCTGTTCAAAGCCACCTATGCCCGTTCGGAACGTTGGAAAAGTTGGCTTGGGGTGATCCAGTTTGCCTGCAGTTGGCTGGTTTTTCCGCTATTCAAGGCGATCCACCTGGTGACACAGAGATCCTTTGATACCGAGTTACTGGCGTTAGACCGCGCACTGTTTGCAGGCGTTGGCGCGACTGAGCGAGTCCGCGTGCTCGAAAATTACTGGCTTTCGGAAATCCTGAGCCTGTGTTATCTCGCCTTTTACCTGCTGATACTGGTGCCAGTGATCGTTTATGCCGTTAAGCGTAAAACGCAGGCCAGCCGTGGCTTCTTCTATGGTTTGATGCTGATGTATCTGTTTGGTTTTATCGGCTATGGCCTGATCCCTGCCGCTGGCCCTTACCTGCAATTCCCCGGACTCTTTACCTATCCGCCGCTTGGGGGCGCGATCACTGGTTTTCTGGTGGGCCTGGTTGCACAGGGAGGGACCGGGATGGATGTGTTCCCCAGCCTACACTGCGGTATCAGCCTGTATATTCTCGGCTATCTGCTATTGCAGCGGCACTGCTGGATAGCCTTGCTGATCTTCCCCGTTGTTGCCGGACTGGTCTTGGCAACGCTCTATCTGCGCTACCACTATGGCATCGATCTGATGGCGGGGACATTACTCGCCAGCTCGGTGCTGGCGTGGTTGCGCAACTGCGGTTATTTTCGTCACGATGCCACGCTAAGGATATAGCACATGCACGTAGCAACAGATTTTACGTTGGTCTTTTCCGATGTCCGTGCCACCGAGCTGCAACTGAGCGGGGGGAAAGGTGCCAGTCTGGCACGCCTTACCGCTGGTGGTTTACCGGTCCCTCCAGGGTTTATCGTTACCAGCGGGGCATACCGCCAGTTTCTCGCCCCTCTAAAATCACAGATCGCCGCTATTTTGCAGCAGAGTGACAATGTCGCCGCGCAGAGTCAGAGTATTCAGCAACTGATTCGCGCACAACCTATTGATGAGGCGCTGTCGCAGCCGATTGTCGAACGGTTGCAGGCAATGGGGGGGGAGCACTGGGCAGTTGCCGTACGCTCGTCTTCCACCTTTGAGGATTTGCCAGGCGCCGCCTTTGCCGGGCAGCACGATACTTTCCTCAATATACATGGAATGGCAGAAACCCTCACAGCGCTACGGGATTGTTACGCCTCCTTGTGGCATGAGCATGCGATGCTTTATCGCTCTCGCCTGGGGCTTGCCCACCTGGATGCCTCAATGGCGGTGGTGGTACAGAAGATGGTGGAGATGACGGCAGCAGACAGTGCGGGGGTCGCTTTCTCGATCGATCCTGTGCAGGGCGATCTGAACCGGGTGCTGATTAATGCCTGCTTTGGGCTGGGCGAATCGGTGGTCGGGGGAGAGCAGGAAATCGATGAGTTCCGCGTAGCGCTACCAGACTTTACTGTGGTGGAGCGCAATATCGGGCACAAACGCGAGATTATCCTCAAGGATACTCAAGGGGTTAAGCATCTGGCACTCTCTGCCGAGCAGATGGGGCAACCCTCGCTGACCGATGCCCAGTGCCAGATGGTGGCAAAAATGGCCCGGCAGGCGCAGACATTCTTTGGTTTTCCACAGGACATCGAGTGGGCGTTTTCTGCCGGAGACTGCTATCTGCTGCAATCACGGCCAGTGACCTATGTACCTGAACGCTGGACGCGTGATGAGTCCGCAGAGCGCTTCCCCAATGCGGTGACCCCGCTGACCTGGGATCTGGCCGAAGAGGGTTTCCATGAATCGCTGAACTTTTCCTTTGAGTTGATGGGCCTGCCGCACTTTGGTGGTAAGTGGTTTGCTATCAAGAATTTCTATATTTATGGCAATCAAAATGCGGTAGAGCTCTATGCGGGCGGCATGCCGGGGGGCATCAGCTCTATCGAACAACTGCAGGTGGCACTCCCTGAGCTGGCCAGGCGCTACTCTTGGGTTCAGGAGTTACCTGTTTTCTGGATGCGCGATCTGGATACCTACCTGTTAGAGATCGGTGCACTGCTACGTGAAGACCTTTCTGCCCGCAAACTGGATGAGTGTTGGCAATACGTACTGAACGTGCGCGATGCTGGTAAACGCTACTTCCTGCCTAATATTGCCATTTCACTAACTCAGCGCACATTGTATGCCGTGCTCTACCAGATCCTGAACATGTCGCTGGCGCCAACGGAGGCCAAAGCGATGTTTGACCTGCTGCTGTCGGTTTCCGATACCAAAACCGGGCAGGTGAATGCGGAGCTTTGGGAGCTTTCCCGGCAGATACGCAATGACGTGGCCTTGCAGCAGGCGTTTGAACAGTTGCCTTCAAGAGAGTTGGTCAATCAACTGCACGCCTACCCGGTATTTGAGGCACAGCTGACGCAGTTCCTGCAGCGCCATGGTCACCGTGAGCTGGACTTTGATGCCTACTATCCAACCTGGCTGGAGGCACCGCATATCGTGCTCGATCAGTTGAATATGCTGGTGGAGCTGGCCGATGAAGATTTGGCTGGACAGGCGTTGAATGCCAAGTTGGCGGCCTCGGCGGCACAGCACCAGTTTTTGAGCCAGGCCCCGGAAGGGATGCGTTATTTTATTGAAGAAGTGATCCGTCTGGCCCGAGTTTATACCTACCTGGACGATCTGGAGCATTACCAGACCACGCGCCTGACGTTGCCGTTCCGCAAAGGGATCAAAGAGGTGGGGGAAAGACTGGTGGAGCGTGGGGTATTGAGCGAGGCCAGCGACATCTACTTCGCACCGTTCAACGTGATTGATGAAGCGGTGAGGCAGGATCGGTTTGAACCACTGGCACAGGCGGTGCGAGATAACAAGGTGGGCTGGCAACAGGCTAAGCGGCAAAGCCCAGCGTGGAATTTCGGCGAGCAGGCCAATCCGGAAGACATCCCGACCGGCAACGAGTTGAAAGGCTTGGCGGGTAGCCCCGGCACCATTGAGGGCGACGTGTTCCTGATCCACAGCCCGGAAGATTTTGCCCTATTCCCCAAAGGAGCGATCCTGGTGGCACGCACCACCAACCCGGCCTGGACGACGCTGTTTTATCGTGCCAGTGGCGTCATTACCGAAAGCGGCGGGCCGCTATCTCACGGGGCAGTAACGGCACGTGAGCTGCAACTGCCCGCCGTAATGAGCGTCAAGGGCGTGATGACCCGTTTGGAGAACGGCATGCGTGTTCGGCTGGATGGTAAGACCGGAACGGTCAGTGTGTTGTAAGTTGCTCGAAAGAAAGCCCATTTAAATGAGTAAATGGGCCTTTTTCTACCCGCCATAAATCCCCGGTTATTAAAAACTAAAGCGTAACCAGGCAAACAGCACGTTGCCGTTGTTGTAGGTTCCGGGGATATAGGTGAACTGAACGGTTGCCTGCTTATAGCCAGCGGAGAACAGTGGCAGCACGATAGGCAATGGAATGTAGTTACCGAAATCCCGGCGTGCGGTGATCCCCGCCGTCACTCCAAGCCCAAGGCGGAAATCTTGATTCTGATCCAGATACCAGCCCTTTTCCCAGCCATAGCCGGCAATCGGCTGCCATTCATTATGGGAGTCTTTAAACATCATGGCATACAGGGCGCTCCAGTCTCCCTCTTCGTTATAGCGGGAGATCCCAAAGCCACCGCCCCACGGCATCTCATTGTAGTTATCCGTTTTTTCCTTGTCGTACATAAAGCGGGCGTGCCAACTGATAAAGGGGAGATACAAATCGTGGTATTGCGGATCCTCCCAGGTTTGTGCGACTCCGCTGGTTAAAGAATTCCACCAACCCGAGACCCTCCCGGTACTGGGTTCCGGTTCTGCTGCATGAGTTGGCATGGTTAGCAATAACAGCCCTGTCCAGACCACTGCAAGAAACATCCGCATAGCGTGCTCCTTTGATGAGTAATGACCCATAGTATTCTGTTTATGAAGTAATTTTTCTCTTTATAGGTATTGTACCAGCAGTATTACACTGACAAGTTAAAGTCTAGCCGATGGCTGGCGCTTTTCTGTCTGGTCCTCGCTAAAATTCATTGGCTGGTTTGTGGAGCGGATGGAGAGGAGGGGGGGCGAGAAGGGGCGCTGCATAGAGCGCCCGCTTAGAGAAATTACAAACCGCGTTGATCCATCAAAACAGCCAGGTCAACCAGACGGTTAGAGAAAGCCCATTCGTTGTCATACCAGGCGAGGATCTTCACCAGATTGCCGCCAATGACCAACGTAGACAGCCCGTCGATAATTGATGACCGTGGGTCACCCTGATAGTCGCTCGATACCAAAGGCTCATCGCTGTAGCCCAAGATATCTTGCAAGGGTCCTGAGGTTGCCGCTTTGCGAAATGCCGCGTTCACTTCTTCTACCGTCACATCACGTTTGAGCGTGACGGTCAGATCAACAATCGACACCACGGGCACTGGCACGCGCAGTGAATAGCCGGTCAGGCGTCCGTCCAATTCCGGGATCACTTTACCGAGCGCTTTCGCCGCGCCACTAGAATAAGGCACGATAGACAGTGCGGCGGCACGGGCTCCGCGCAGATCTTTTTCAGGTTGATCGTGCAAGGCCTGGCTGTTGGTATAGGCATGGGTGGTGTTCATCAAACCATGTTCAATACCGAAGCTTTGGTGCAGGACCTGTGCTGCCGGTGCCAAACCGTTAGTTGTACAGCTGCCGTTGCTAACCACTTTATGCAAGGCGGGATCGTATTTCTCATGGTTGACACCCATCACGACCGTGATGTCATCGTCTTTACCGGGCGCAGATAAAATCACCCGTTTTGCGCCACCCTTGGTGATGTGTACTTCAGCTTTGGCTTTGTCGGTGAAGAATCCGGTGGCTTCGATGACTACATCAACCCCCACGCTGCTCCACGCAATAGCGCCTGGATCGCGCTCGGAGAAGACGTGGATGGTTTGGCCATCCACCAGTAACTGCCCTTCAGAGGCTTCAACACTGGCGGCCAATGTGCCTTGCAGCGAGTCGTATTTCAGAAGATGAGCCAGGGTTTTGCTGTCGGTCAGGTCATTGATTGCCACTACCTGAAAGTCATTGCGACCCAGCGCGGCGCGCAGTACGTTTCTGCCAATTCGACCAAATCCATTAATGCCTACTTTGACCATGATGTGCTCCTAGGTGAGTTATCTGGTTCCAAAATAGTGCGTGGGTGATTTGGCGTAAATGACAAATAACAATCAATTTAGGACATGTTGCGAGCGTGAAAACGCTCTCGATAATCTGACGGCGTGAGTTGTAGATTTCTTTCAAACACGCGACGCAGGTTGAGGCTGTTGCCAAAACCCGTGGCGGTGGCGATTTGTTCGAGCTTATCCGAGCTTTGTTCCAGGTGTTGCCGTGCTACGTAGAGGCGGACTTCTTCCACATACTTGGCGGGGCTGATCCCGGTTTCACGGGTGAAAACGCGGGTAAAATTCCTTGGGCTCATGGCAACGTGTTCCGCCAGCCTTTCAACGGATAAATCGTCGGACAGATTTTGCAGTATCCACGTTTGCAGGTCCCGGATTGGACCAGGCGAGCTGGCTTGGCTGAGCAGAAAACGGCTGAACTGAGATTGTCCTCCGGGGCGACGCAAGAACATCACCAAGTCTTGGGCGACATCGCGCGCTAACGTGAAGCTGTGATCGTCTTCCACTAAAGCCAGGGTGAGGTCGAAGCCTGAACTGACGCCAGCGGAGGTCCAGATATTGCCGTCCTGAAGATAAATCGGGCCTTTCTCAACGTGGACATTGGGGAATTGAGCTTGCATCGCTTCAAGTAGCCGCCAGTGTGTGGTGGCTCGGCGGCCATCAAGCAAACCGGCCTGAGCCAATAGCCACGCACCGCCGCAAATCGATACGATCCGCCGTGCATACGGCGCAGCCTGACGCAGCCAACTGACGACGATATCGCTTTCCTCAACGCTCATACCTCTGCCGGTGATCATAATGGTGTCATGCGGCAGCGTAGGGTCAAGATCAGTGAGACGGTGATCGGCCAGTAGATTCAGCCCCGAGCCCCCATGGATCACGCGGTGCGCTTGGGTCGTGGCAATCGACACCCGATACGGTGGATGCGCGGTATCCGTCGGCCTCAAGCGGTTGGCTTGCATCAGGATATCGGCAATGCCCGTAGGCTCGAATAGCATGCCCCCTTCGGGGACGATAATCAAAAAAGTGTGCATGTCCTTAAAATACAAATTAGACAAAATAAGTCAAGCATGGGGTTGGGTTGGTGGATGCTGGCTGGGTTGATAGGTAGTAGGGGCATTGGGGGGAATGATGAGAAAGCAAGAAGCCTGCTTAGGCGGCTAAGCGAGGTCTTCGTCGTAAGTTGATTTATTCAAGCACGTCTGTAAATAACCATGATTACTCCTGATAATGCGATAGCCGAACCAGTAATTTCATAAATATTCAACTGTTGCCCAAACCAAAAATAAGCAAGAATCATGGTCGTTGGGGGCTCTAAATAGATAAGACTGGCGGTTTTATTAAGCTCACCTCGGCGCAGCATGATTGCCAGAAGTCCATAAGCGCCCAACGTGGAAAATAAAGCAAGCCAGAGCACAGCACCCCAGTTATCAAACCCTGACCAGTCGCCAAGGGAAGTTTGAAACAAGCAGATAATTGAGAAAGCTAGTACATTGATTATGGCTTGAATGAACATCAATGGAGGGAGTTTGATTTCTATCTTGACGTTCTTTTTCTGATAAATCGTTGAGGCCGTCAGGCTTAGCATCGAGATGAAGGGTAACAGATAAATCCAGAGGGGCAGCGGATCACCCTGATTAATAAGGGTTCCTCCTATAATAACAAAGCAAGTGCCGAACAGACCTATGCACAACCCAATCCATTGTCTTAAGATGAGTTTTTCTTTTAATAACGATCCAGAAAGCAGGGCGGTGGCGACGGGTTGCAAAGCTGCAATAAGTGCAACAATGCCTGCTTGCAAACCTAATTTAATGGCGTAAAAAACGCACACTAAATAAATAAACTGTCCAAATAAAGCTGTGATAACAATAAACTTTATTTTATTAAAGCTCCTCAATATAGATAATAAATTGTTCTTGAAGATAATTATCACAGGTAAGAGTAAGACAATAACAACTAAAAATCGTAGAAATAGAATTTGAAACGGATTATTATCACCAACGAGTATTGCCCCGATGAATCCTGAACTCCATGTCAGAACAAAACCTGCCGATAAAAGCATGTTTATCAAACGTGCTTTGGACAAAATCATCCCAAATCTTCCCATGTTATGGGAGCACAGTCGATAGCGGTATAAGCGGTACTAGCCATTTTTTTAGCTGTTCGAAAAGCCCCCCAGTTTTTTAACGTAGCAAGGATCCCATCGTCACCAGCGACATGCCAGAAAGTGTTTGAATCTATCTCTGGTAAGTAAGGGCAATACATAGAAAGAATAATCGAAATCCGTTTGCCTCTCGTTACTGGCGTGACAGCATGAAATACTTTACTACCATGAACATAAATCGTATCCCCGACATGTTTAGAAGGACTTGTAGCCACCCAATTATCATTGAGACGTGAAGTGAATTGGTTTTTTGGTCCTTTGAAGTAGATAAAATCGCCTCCCTCAAATTCCGCTTCATCGCTTAATAATATATTGAAGACGAAATTCATTCCATCGAGGTGCCATTTGGCGATTTTTTTATCCTTGCCATCCTCGTCATCAGGATAGTAATAGTTAACTTGCGTGGCTGCATTTCTGATGAGATGAGGAATAAGAGGAGCCTGAGCAATTTTAGATAAATTAAGTAAGAAGTTTCGATCTCTGACCATATCATGGATGAATTTAGAATACCTATCTGCCGCCCGAGTTCTTTTTGAAATAATAAATTGGCTACTCCTGGAGTAAGTCTCTAACTTTAGACAGGCCTCACGCAACAGTATCTCCCCTGCATTGGTTAAGACTTTGAAAGGGCCTTTCAAAGATGTCATATCCAAAATGCTATCCTCATAGTCACTTAAGGAGTAACCTAATTCCCTGAGGGAAATTAAATTATTACTATCTTGTTGTATTGCATAGCGACTTTCCCATTTGAAATCTTCTGAACTTATGCCGTGGGGAGGTGGGGTAGCTCTCAAGGCGGTCAGGACCTGTTGCAGACCTGTAGCGTAGGTTGGCAAATTTGTGGATAGTTTCATGATTGACATCCTGTAGGTTGTTTGGCATGTCAATTAATGGTGACAGGTCTAATCGTCAATGGGAAATAAGAAGTAAACTGTTTATAATAAGAGGAGCTTATGTTGCACCGGAATGCTAGGCAACTAACGTTAGAGCACATGCGCGTTTTTGTCGCAGTGATAGAAGCCAAAAGCTTTTCAAAAGCCGGAGAGGTGCTTGGAAAATCTCAGCCAGCTATAACGCAAATCATCAAAAAGCTGGAGGATATTCTGGCGTTACCTCTTTTACTACGTAAACAAGGAAGAGTTGAAACTCCAACGCTTGATGGGCGGATTTTTTATCTCAAAGCAAAAAAAGCTTTAGATTCAGCGAATGAGGCATACTTCTCCCTTCGAGGAACGCCATTTTCCGGGAAATTAAGAATTGGTGTTCTGGATGACTTTCAAGCCAAGTACATACCCATGCTGATCCGTTCTTGTCGGTCAATTTACCAGAATGTTGAACTTGAAATAACGTCAGAACTCTCATGGCGGCTGAATGAGGGGTTTTCAAAGGGTGAGCTCGACGCTATTCTTAACAAATATGTTTATGCCGATAATTTTTCAGAGACACCACTATCGGTCGAACCGCTCAGATGGGTAGCCGCGCAGGACTTTATATTAACATCAACGCCGGTTCCATTAGTGGTGTTTCATGAGGGATGTCTTTATCGGCAATGTGCCATTGATGCTTTAAACAAAAGCGAGACAGATTGGAAAATCGCCTATTCAAGCTACAGTTACAGTAATATTCAGGAAGCAATATCTGCCGGGATGGGGATTTCCCCCCTTCCACCGAGGGCTATGCTCTTAAACCACCGAGATATTTGCACCATGTCAACACTTCCTTCACTGCCTGATATCTGTATGACGATTAAACTCTCGCCCTCGCTGAAAGCCGACAGGATGGCTAATGAGATTGTCCGGCTGATCGCTCAAACGTTTGTTCAAGAAAACTCTTTGTTAGATCATGGAGGTGATGACTCACTTTTTTCTGAATAAATGTGCGTTTTTTGCCAAGGTTTGTGCGAATGCGTAACTTGTGCAAGCGTTGCTTGCACAATTGCCTGGCTACGATTGCGCTAATATTTGCATGCCCAGCTTACCGATATTGCCGTCAGTCACGGCTAGTATGAGATCCCGGGGGGATTTACTTCGGATACTGCAACGCCTTCCCCTTGCTCACCCCAGCGCGCCAGCACCTGTTGATACTCACCTTGCGCTATCGTACCGTCTAGCGCTACCTGTAGGGCATGAACCAGCCCGTTGCCCTTTTTGGTAGTGGTGGCCACATAGGCTTTCTTTGGCCCCAGCCCGACCACGCGGGTTTGGCCCGTCAGCGCTGCTTTGTAGGCGGCTACCGACTGCGGGCCGAACATGACATCTGCCCGTCCAGACTGAATATAAAGATTGCCTGAGGCGTCATCGGTCAGATAAATCGGCTGTGCGGGTTTCAGGCCCTCACGTTGATTCTGCTCGTTCCAACCCAGCAGAATTCTCTCCTGGTTGGTACCGGAGCCGACAATAACCCGCAGCCCCGCCACATCCTCGGGCTTACTGATAGATTGAATATCGCTGGTCGATTTGACCGAGAACGCCAGTGAGTCAGCGCGATAAGTGGCAAAATCAAATTTGGTCTTGCGCTGTTCCGTGACGGCAATGTTGACTAGCGCAACGTCATAGCGGCCAGAAGTGATCCCCAGTGGCCAGTCTTCCCAGGCGGTTGGCACCAGCTTCAGCTTTAGCCCCAGGCTGTCGGCGAGCAGCCGCGCGATGTCCGGATCGCTACCGATGCGCGTTTTATTGTCGCTGGCCAACAGCGCTAGCGGTGGTGAATTGAGCGCGGAGATGGCTACCGTCAGCGTCCCTGGCTCTACGAAGCGGTAATCTGCTGGGATCTTACCGATGGCCTGCGGATTTTTAGTTGTGCGGAGCGGTTGTTCATTGGCAGCCAGATCGATATTCCCTTGTGCCAAGGCGACGGAACTGAACCAGAGCAGCGCCAGAAGTGTATATTTCATTTTTTCCCTTAAAGGACTTTAGATAAGAATTGACGGGTGCGTGGGTGCTGCGGGCGTTTGAGCACCGCCTCGCTGTGACCTTGTTCAACGATCTTGCCATCAACCATAAACACCACCTGATCGGCTACCTCCCGGGCAAAACCAATCTCGTGCGTTACCACCACCAGCGTGGTACCGGAGCGGGCAAGCTTCTTGATAACGTCAAGCACTTCCCCCACCAGTTCCGGGTCCAGTGCAGAGGTGGGTTCGTCAAACAGCATGACGCGCGGGCGCAGTGCCAGTGCACGTGCAATCGCAATGCGTTGCTGCTGGCCGCCAGACAGATGACGCGGCCAAGAATCGGCTTTATCGCGCAGGCCCACCACATCTAACAGTTCAAGCGCTTGCTTAATGGCGTCCTGGCGGTTCAGATGACCATGGGCGATTGGGGCTTCAATCAGGTTTTCCAACACGGTGAGGTGCGGGAACAGATTGAAGTTCTGAAACACATACCCTACGTTGATGCGCTGACGCAGGATCTCTTTCTCCTTCAGTTCGTAAAGCTTATCGCCCGACAGACGGTAGCCGATGTAGTCGCCATCAATCTGAATAAAGCCTTCATCAACGCGCTCCAGATGGTTAATGGTGCGCAACAGCGTCGACTTTCCTGAGCCGGACGGCCCGAGGATCACCGTTACCGACCCGGGTGGAATTTCCAGAGAAACGTTATCCAGCGCCTTATGGCGGCCAAAAACCTTGCTGACGCCGGTAATGGAGATGTGGCCTAGGGTGTTATGCGATAGGGACATGGATCACCTCCGGTGCAGATGGGGCAGTCTTATGCGATGGGTTCTGTTTGCCCGCTTCCTGATTAACGGCGGAGCGGCGTTCGCTGCGTGCCAACCAGCGCTCGACGACGTGTTGCAGCAGCGATAACACGCTGGTGATCGCCAGATACCAGACGGCACCCACCATCAATAGGGGGATCACTTCCTGAGTGCGGTTGTAAATCATCTGGATGGTATAAAACAGCTCAGGCATGGCTAAGACGTAAACCATCGCGGTCCCTTTGGCGAGGCTGATAATTTCGTTGAAACCGGCAGGCAGAATGGTACGCAGCGCCTGAGGTAGAATAATACGCAGGGTACGCCGCCAGGCGGGTAAGCCTAGCGCAGCTGCGGCCTCATATTGACCGTGATCGACACCCAGAAAACCACCGCGAATGATCTCTGCCGTATAGGCACTTTGTACCAGCGTTAACCCCACCACTGCGGTGGAAAACTGGCCGAGCACGTTGATGGTGGCAAAGCTGCCGAAAGCAATATCGGTAAAGGGAATGCCGATGGAAAGCCGCTCGTACAGGTAAGAAAAGTTGTACAGAATAATCAGCACCACGATCAGCGGTAGCGAACGGAACAGCCAGATATAGGCCCATGCCAGGCTGTTTAACAGCCATGAAGACGATAGCCTCGACAGCGCGAGCGCACCACCGATGATCAGGCTGAGTACGGTGCCTAGCAGCGTCAGCAGCAAGGTCTGCGCTACCCCCGAGAGGATCACCGGATCAAAGAACCAGCGGGCAAAAACCGCCCATTCCCAGCGAGGATTAAAGGCGATCGACTGGACGACGATCGCCAATACAAACAGCGCCACGACGGCCCCAGCGGTGCGTAGCGGATAACGCGCCGGAACCACTTTAATGCTGGAAGATGAATTCATCGGTGGGCTCCTCAGGCGATATTGCTTTGACTGGCGAAGGTCAGCGTTTTGATAAAACGCAGGCGGCCGTCATAGGGCGGTACGCTGTACTCTTCATGGTCGCGGTGAACGTCGAACTGCGGTTCGTATCCTTGCCCCAGATAAAGCTGCACGGCTTCCGGCTGGCGAAATCCGGTGGTGAGATAGACGCGGCTATAACCCGCCAGCAAGGCACGACGTTCCAGTTCCCGTACCACACGGCCCGCCAGGCCCTGTTGGCGCAGTGACGGATGTGTCCAGATACGTTTCAGCTCTGCGGTATGCGGGTCAAAAGGTTTGTAAGCACCGGTCGCAATGATTTCGCCATCACGCTCCAGCACCAGAAACAACCCCTGAGGCGGCAGATACCATTGCACCAGTTCCACTTCGGCATCGCGGGAGAAATAGTCGCCATAGCGGGCGGCATATTCGCCGAATAACCCGTTGATAATCGGTTGCAACTCTTTGGCTTCAGGCGAAACATCACGAAATATGTCACTCATGTGGCCTCCTTAATCGCCTAATCCTGCCGGGTTGATCTCGGAGGCCGAAAGGCGCTCAATGCCTTCTCCCCAGCGGTTAAGCACTTTTTCATAATCCCCATTGTTGATAACGCCATTCAGCGCGGTTTGTACGGGTGCTACCAGGCCGCTGCCTTTTTTCAGCGTTACTGCGATATGTGCCGCTTTTGGCCAGCCACCGTCCACGCTCCCGGCCAGACGGGTTTTGCCAGTGAGTGCCGCCTTCCAGGCTCCAGTCACGTTCGGGCCAAAGAAGGCGTCGGCGCGCCCAGACTGCAGTGCCAGCGTTTGGGCTGCGTCGTCTTTGGTATAAATCGGGGTAAAAGGCTTCAACCCTTTCTGCTGATTTGCCTGATCCCAGGCCAGAAGAATGGCTTCCTGGTTGGTGCCAGAACCGACGATAATGCGCAGCCCGGCAATGTCTTCTGCCTTCTCAATGGACTTGATCGGGCTATCGGACTTAACGTAGAACCCGAGGGAGTCTTTACGGTAAGTGGCGAAGTCGAACCTCTCTTTGCGCTCCCTGGTAACGGTAATATTGCTGATAGCGGCATCATATTTGCCGGAATAAACGCCAAGTGGCCAATCCTCCCAGGAAGTCGGAACGACGTTAAGTTCCAGCCCCAGGCTATCCGCTACCAGGCGGGCGATATCGACCTCGCTGCCCAATAGCGTTTTGTTATCTTCGGCAAACACGGTCAGCGGCGGTGAATTGAGCGCTGACACCGCGACGGTGAATTTACCAGGGACGGCAAAGTGATAACCCTGCGGCAATTGGGCCACCGCCTGCGGATTGATCTTGGTATTGATCGGCGCCTTGTTCGCCTCCAGGCTGACGCCCGCGCCGTTAATCGTCACACTCTGTGCCCAGGCGGCAGGGCTAAGCGCCAGCGCCAGGAGTAATAGGGTTTTCTGCATAGCGTTGTCTCTTTTATCGTTATTGGTTTATTGCGGTGCGAACTGGTTGGCCGGCGAACTCAGACCCAGACTTTCACGCAACGTCGTGCCCGGGTATTCCGTACGGAAAAGGCCGCGTGCTTGCAGTACGGGCACCACTTCATCGACAAAACGCGGGAAGGTATCTGGCGTACCGCCCTGGATAATAAAACCGTCTGCTGCAAAGGTTTCGAACCAGTGCTGCAGGCCATCGGCAACCTGCTGTGCCGTACCGTGAAAGCGTGGGCGGGGAGTTGCGGCTTCCAGCGCTACCTGGCGCAACGTCAGGCCACGTTCGCGGGCATTACGCTTGATTTCATCGGTGGTGCTGCGAAAGCTGTTTTGCCCGAGCTCACCCACATCGGGGAAGGGCGCATCCAGAGGGTATTGGCTGAAATCGTGGTGCTCAAAATAACGGCCAAGGTAGTTGAGCGCGTCTTTGATGGAAACCAGGGCTGCGGTCACCTGATACTGGCGTTCAACATCCTCGGCATTTTTTCCGACAATCAGGCTGACACCCTGGAAAATATGCAGTTCCTCCGGGCTGCGGCCAAAGCGTTCAAGCTGGCTTTTTACGTCACGATAAAACTCCTGTGCCGCTTCCAGAGTTTCATGGTGGGTGAAAATAGCATCAGCATGGCGCGCCGCTAATTTTTTTCCGTCATCCGATGCGCCAGCCTGAAATATAATGGGGCGACCTTGTGGCGTGCGGCCAATATTCAGCGGGCCAGCCACCTGGAAAAAATCACCGTGGTGATCCAGCGTGTGTAATTTAGCAGGATCAAAATATTGGCCTGTGGCTTTATCGCGAGTAAATGCATCTTCTTCCCAGGAATCCCAAAGTCCTTTCACCACATCCAGGTATTCATCGGCAATGCGGTAACGCAATGCATGCTCAGGATGCTTTTCGCGGGAAAAGTTTTTTGCCGACCCTTCCAGCGGTGAGGTCACTACGTTCCAGCCAGCTCTGCCGTTGCTCAGATGGTCCAGGCTGGCAAATTGACGAGCCACGGTGAAGGGTTCACTGTAGGACGTCGATACGGTGCCCACCAATCCCAAACGGCTGGTAATGGCGGCGAGTGCAGATAATACCGTCAGTGGCTCAAAGCGATTTAAAAAATGCGGTATGGATTTCTCATTAATGTATAGGCCGTCAGCTACAAACAGGAAATCAAGCTTTCCCTCTTCGGCCTTGATGGCCATGTTTTTCACAAAGTCAAAATTAATGCTGGCATCTGCCTGTGCTGCCGGGTGTCGCCATGCGGACATATTGCCAGACGCGCCGTGTAATATTGAACCCAGGCGCAGTTGTCGTTTTAATGACATGTTTACCCCTCATTTTCAGACAATAGATTTTCCAAGGGATATAGATCCCCTTGATATTGATTTACTCTGTCAGATAGCTTGCAGCGCTCTTTCGGCCAACGCCGAAAAATAGCGCGCGGCGTCTTCAATCAAGGCTTCATCAGGGCTAAATGCCGGGTGATGCAGGCCGTATTCACTGGCGCTACCGATGCTGACAAACGCCCCGGGGATTTGGTGCAGATAGGCGGCAAAATCCTCGCCCCCCATATGCAAGGCGGCGGTCTGGGTTTTATACCCTTCAGCCTGAGCGACTTCGGTTGCAAAGGCTGCCCATTTGTCGTCGTTGATCAGCATGGTCGGACCGGCAAACCACGCCACCTCAATCTCTGCACCGAAAGCGGCAGCCAACCCGGCTGCGATCTGCCGGATATGTCCTTCAACCTGGCGTTGTACATCGGCAGAGTGCGTGCGTATCGTGCCCTCTAGCTCAACCTTTTCGGGTAACACGTTCCAGGTATTGCCGCCTTGAATGCGGGTAACGCTGACAATAGCGGACTCAAGCGTATTAATGTTGCGGCTGGTGATACTCTGGAACGCCGTCACTAGTTGGCTGGCCAGCACGATTGCATCCACGCCTTCATGCGGGCGCGCCGCATGGGCTCCCTTGCCCTTTACGCCAATCACAAAGCGATCGACGTTGGCATAAAAGGCACCTCCTCTGGTGGCGAAGGTCCCTACCGGCAGGCCGGGTTCATTGTGCATGCCAAAAATAGCGCTCACGTCATGCAGAACGCCAGCTTGTATCAACATTCTGGCCCCGGTGAAGTTTTCTTCCGCAGGTTGAAACAGCAACCGTACCCGGCCAGCAAGCTGCGCTTCACGCTTTTTAAGCAGCAATGCCGCTCCTAGGATCACGCTGCTGTGAACATCGTGCCCACAGGCATGCATGACTCCTTTATGGCGTGAACTAAAGGAGGCTCCTGTTGCTTCCTCAATCGGTAAGGCGTCAATATCCGCACGCAAGGCGATGACTTTCTCGCCCTTGCCAACCTCGGCCACGACACCCGTAGCGAGATCATACGGCAGTAGACGCAGCCCGGCGGATTCTAGCCAGTGGCGCAGCCGCGCGGTGGTGGCGATTTCCTGTCCGGAAAGTTCCGGGTTGCGATGCAGCTCGCGTCGCCAGTCAATGAGTTGCTGTGCAAATGTCATCTTTTACCCTTTAGGCGGATTCATTTTCGGTGGCATAGCTCGCAATACCTTCTGCGAGCAGGCGTAATGAAGCGATCCGCGCCGATCCCTCGGCGATCGGGGTGTCGATGATGAATTCGTCAATCCCAAACGCCTGTTGCAAGGTAGAAAGCTCCGCATGGACGGTTGCGGCGGTTCCTGTAATCAGCGAACGGGTACGTTGTTCAATCAGACGGGCAGGACTGCCCGCCTGGCGGGCAAAGGCCTGGGCCTGAGCCTCACTTGCCACGGTTACACGCTGACCATTCTCCAGCTCAACCCCCCAGATCTCCACCTGTGCCGCCAGCGCGGTTGCCTCAGCTTCGCTCGCGGCCACAATCACCTGCACGGCCACCAGCGTGTCGCGTTGGCTGTGGTTTCGCCAGGTAGTAAGGACTTCCCTCATCAGGGACTTATCGCCATTAAGATGAGCCGCGAAAACGAAGTTCCAGCCCAGCTGTGCCGCCAGCAAAGCGCTCTCGTTGCTGGCTCCTAGCAGGAAACGGTCTGCAATGTGCGGCGGGATGGGGGTGGCTCGCACGGCTTCATCTCCTTCGTCTGTGGCGGGTAAAGAGAGCCAGTTATCAAGCTGCGCAAGCTGGTCGGCAAACGAGCCTTTCTCTTGCTGATGAAGACCTTGTTGCAGCGCCCTAGTTGCCAATGGCAATCCGCCCGGGGCCTTACCCACGCCAAGATCGATACGGCCAGGTGCCAATGAGGCCAGCAGGTTGAAGTTTTCAGCCACCTTATACGGGCTGTAGTGCTGTAGCATTACACCGCCTGAACCCACGCGGATATGGCGAGTCTGGCCAAGGATCCAGGCAATCACCAGTTCCGGTGAAGGGCTGGCGAGGTGAGGGCTATTGTGGTGTTCAGCAATCCAGAAGCGATGATAACCCCAGGTTTCGGCCTGTTTTGCCAGGTACAGCGTGCGCTGCAAGGCATCAGACGCGGTTTCCGTTGCTGCAACCGGGCTTTTATCCAGCAGGCTGATTCGATAAGACATGTCATACACTCGTTCCAATTAACATGGTTTTATTATTGGAACGCCGGGCGGGCTGGGGGAAACAATTTATTTACATTTAGTTAGCTAAATAGTGGGAAAGCATCAACAATAAAACCCATCATCAGGTGACGCAGTAGTCAACTTTTAACGCCGATTTATTCAACAAAGTCACATGTATCTTGAAAATTATCGGGTATATTATAAATTTGACAATACAACGGAGTGAACAATGAGCAATCCATACAAAGAAAGTAAAATGTATGAAACATCTGATTTTATTACACGCCTTATTTCAATGGATGATACGGAAAGTTTGTTAAATTGCTGTTCGGATGTGAACTCTAGACCTCATTTCAATTCGGATATGTGTGCTGGTAACTTCAATTTTAATGCGATAGAAGAAATTAAAAATTCAATAATAGGTTGGTTTGGTTGCGATAAAACATATATTTGATATTATGATAAATTATTACGGCTAAAGTGTAACGGCTATAAAAATGATATATGATAAAGGTCATTGAGTTATGCACATATCCATGGTCAGTAAAGCCAGTGAATCTGGGGCCCACAGCATCCGTCGCAGAGGGGGAAATCTGGCCCAGGAGCAATATCTGACTGCTTCTGGGCCATTCGTTATATCCAGCCCTTGGAACGGAAGTCGAGCATGGTTTTTGCAACAAACGCCATTTCCTGAGGTGTCCCTAACGAAATTCGGCACCAGCTTTGCGCAGGTGGAAATGCCCGACCAATTAAAATCCCCGCATCTTTCATATGCTGCTGATAGTCTTTCAACGGCACATCCAGCTTATGAAAAACAAAATTTCCCTCGGAAGGCAGGTAAGGGATTTTCAGCGTATCCAGAGCCTGTAGTAAAATTTGTCGCGAGGTATCATTGCTTTTTTTGCTGTAACGAATGAAAGCTTGATCATCCATTGAAGCCAAAGCGGCATCTACCCCGCAGAAGTTGATTTTTTCTCCTGCAACATAATTTTCAAGACGGGCAATCACTGTCGGGTGTGCCACCACATAACCGACACGCATCCCGGCCATGGCAAAAATCTTCGAAAAGGTTTTCAACAGAATCACATTATCGGCACCTTGTCTTACCAATGGTGAAACTGAACGAAAACGGGGGTCGTTAACAAATTCCGCATAGGCTTCATCAACAATAAATATCGTGTTAGCCGGTTTGCTATTAATCCAGGGTTCGATCAGATCGGCCGGAGTAATCGTTGCAGTCGGGTTGTTGGGATTGACCAAATAGACTAGCGACGGGCCTTTATGCTTTTCTACGGCTTGTTTTAATCCGTTGATATCAAATTGCCAACCATCAAGCATCGCTACTTTTGTGATTTTCATACCCGCAATGGCGGCGAAATGTTCACCGTCGCCGTAAGTCAGTTCCGGGATCACCAACTGTGAGTCCGGTGTGGCATACGCTTCTATCGACGCACGTATACCTTCTGAAGAACCCGCTGTCAGTAAAATACCAGTTTCTGGTATCTGATACTGACTGGCTAGCTTGTGTCTTAGGGTGATTATTTCTTCTTTGGCATAACGATTGGCTTTGGTGACGGCATCACGTGCGGCAGCCTGTGCTTTGGGTGACATGCCGAGCGCATTTTCATTAAAGTTAATACGAATGGGTTTATCGGCAGTAGGAACCGCGAAGGTATCACTTGCGGGGAGTGTTTCTGACAATGCAGGGTGGCTGAGACCAGCCAATGTGACAGTGCCAGCTAGAGCTCCAGAGAGTTTTAATAATTGGCGACGCTGTGTATTTACCACAGTATGTGCTGACATAACGTTTTCTCCTTGTCGTAAAATAACTGCAAGGCGATCACGCAGGAATCATGCCAGTTTTCAACTTGTTGATTTATTGATATTTATAATATTAGTCACCCTATAATGCACCACGATGAGCGCAAGATTGCACCATGATGCATGTATTCAGACTTCCCGGCGGTGCCAGCTTGCCCGCGTCATCGGCGATTCGATTTGGGGGGCATGGCTTCACAGACAGCAAAAAGCCCGCTTAGTTACCTAAGCGGGCTTTTCTAAATATGGCTCCTCTGACTGGACTCGAACCAGTGACATACGGATTAACAGTCCGCCGTTCTACCGACTGAACTACAGAGGAATTGTGTGAACGGGGCGCATCATATCCAGCCGTTCAGATCGTGTCAACGCAAAATTGATTCTGGGGGTGCGACAGCTCATCATCTGAGCAAACTCAGCCCCGTTGTGGCTCGCTGTCTGCATACCAACGTTGCAAACGGGCCAGCGGGTTTTGCTTGTAGAAGCGGCAGAAGTGCTCGTACAACGCGGGGAAGCGGTTGGCCAGCAGCTCTGGGGCGCTAAAGAAATACTCGGAAAGCACGGCGAAGCACTCAGCCGGATCGCTGGCGGCGTAGGCATCCATGCTGGCGGCCTCTTCACCCACCATATCGATTTCGTCTTGTAGATTTTCCATCGCGGCGTGCAAGTCGTATTCCCAGGCGGCAATATCGCGCAGCGGGATGGGGGGGACGCCGGTGGCGGTACCGCCATTACGCATATCCAGCTTGTGCACCGCTTCATGGATCACCAGGTTGAAACCGGAAAGGTCGAAGGAGTCTTGCACGTCTAGCCAGTTGAGCACGATAGGTCCCTGTTCCCAGCTTTGGCCCGCTTGTACCACCGGCCCGGAATGCACCAGACCAATATCATCCTGCCATTCATCTTCCACCACGAAGGGGGTTGGGTAGAGCAGGACTTCGTTAAAACCGTCCAGGCATTCTGCCCCCAGTTCCATCACCGGCAACGCAAACAGCAGGGCAATACGCGCCTGCATCAGGGATGTCAGTTCCAACCCTTGTAAAGGCACGATACGTTTATTTTGCAAAATCTGGCTGGCAACCGCTGCCAAACGCCGCTGCTCTTGCTCATCCAACGGTGAGAGCAGGGGGATGGACAGGGCTTCCTGCCAGTCGGCAAACGTTTCCGCCTGCGCTTGATTTGCTTTCCACGGCCATTTAATCATTGCGTTGCTCTAAGGGTCACTGGAACATTCGGCTGGGGCTGATAGCGTCAACATGCCGCAAAAGGGGGTTCTATAGCAAGCATTTCACGCAGAGATAACGGGGTGGCGAACGGGATGACCTTGCACACTGTCAGGGCTTTGCCCACTGCGAGGATTTAAAACCCTCTCTGCGCTACTATTCAATCACTTACGCTTAAGTTTGTCTGTGACCAAAGTCCCGAAGAATAGAATCCGAAGCGTTAAATAAGCAATTTTATTCAAATGGGCTTAATGGAGCTCAAGCGGTGATCCCCGCAGTAGCGCGGGGATCGACGTGCGCTACTTGGCTGCGGCTTCCTCTGCCTTTAGTATTTTGTGTAACTCATCCTTAATATGTAGCTTCTCTTTTTTCAAGCGAACCACCTCGTCAGAGTAGCCGTTGCCTGCTGGCCCTTCTAACCTGGAGATTTGGTGGTCGAGTTGGTTGTGTTTATCAAACAATGACTGGAAGCGGGGGTGGCTTGATTTCAGGTGCGATATTAACTCACGGTATTCTGGAAACATACTCAAGCTCCTTTGAGTCAAACTGTACACTGGAGGGCTTCTCCACTTTCACTGTAACCCAGCGTGGATTTATTTAAAATGGCGCTAGCTAGCAAAAATAGATCCTGCTGTGCAGATTGATGACAGCGTGGCAATGTGGCTGAATGGGGATGGGCGCCGCATGCTGCGCCCGCTTAGCTTTCTACGTGATTTTGCCAAATACCCGTGCGTAATGTTGCCGGAGAGAACTCAACGTTTCTGCCGCGCCAGCCCAATGCCTGGCGAAAACGCCACGCACTGGTGATATCAAACCGCCAGTAGCGCTCGGCACCTTCGACGGCTGCATTTTCTGCCTGCCATAAAATCTGGGTTTTCCCCTGTAAATGAAGAATGTCCCCGTGTGTAAAATCGATAAACAGTAACGCCGCCCGTGGCTGAGCCAACAGATTACCCAGCGTGTTCATATAGCGGTTACCACGAAAATCCGGTATCCACAGGGTTTCGCCAGTCAGATGGATGAAGCCCGGTTTACCACCGCGATGCGAGATATCCATACCGCCTTGCGCTAAATCACCGTGAGCATAGCTGGCCACAAAGCAGGTATCCGCCTGCACGATCAGTTGTCGGGCCTGATCATCTAACGAACTCAACGGCTCAATGGGTGCGGCGACGCTCGGCTCGGCGAACAGCTCCCGCCGTTGTATATACTGTGGGCAGTTACCAAAGCTTTGTTGCACCGCAATCTCCACGCGGTTTTTATCCGTGCGGCTAATGACGCCGTTAACCCGGTTGCGCCTGCGGTTACTGAAATCTAATCCTAATGCGCCGATGGGCTGGCCGGGATAGAGTGCCACTTGAGCAGGATCGTCCGCCCGGCGTGGCGAAACGATCCGCAAATGTGTTTCATCCGGCGAGCGCAAAAAACCGGCGGGCCCACTGAACAACGTGGCAACCGGCCATTGCCGTTCATCCAGTGTGGCAACAAACAGGTAGGGCAGGTGTGCAAAGAACTCGCGATGTTGATCAGGCATGGCAGTGTAGATATTCCCGCTCACCGCATCAAAACCGGCCAGAACCTGAGCCAACTGCTCATCGGGATGAAACATGGAGGGAGACATGTTATTGGCCTACAGCCTGGTCAGGCAGGGGTAACGCAGGCATACGGAAGAACCCGGGCAGAGCGGCAATACGATCTAACCAGCGCTGGATTGCCGGGAAGGTCTTGAGGGAAAGCCCACCTTCCGGGGCGACCGCCACGTAGCTGTAACAGGCCAGATCGGCAATTGTCGGCAAAGACGTTGCCAAAAACTCGCGTTCTGCCAAGTGTTGCTCTAACTGGGCTAAAAAGCGTGCGCTGATGGCTTGTGCAGACTGGTAGTTCTCTGGTGCAGAAAATTGCACCACCATCCGACAGGATGCCGGGCCATAGCGCACCTCTCCGGCCGCTTTGGAAAGCCAGGCTTGCACCTGGGCGGCCGCCAACGGATCTTCTGGCAACCAGTGGCTATCAGGCGCATAGCGTTTCACCAGGTACACCATGATGGCGTTGCTGTCGGTCAATACCTGCCCATCGGCCAGTAATACCGGGATCTGCCCAATGGGATTAAGCCGCAGGAACGCCTCGCTTTGGCGCACCATCGCTGGGGCTTCGCAATACTCATAAGGCAGCTCGAGCATCCGCAGCAGCAGCTCGACGCGGTGGCAATGGCCAGAGGCCGGGGTGCCGTACAGTTTCAACGTTTGCATAGTGAGTCTCCTTATATAGTCTTCCTGACCAGAATACTCTTGCGCCAGATGATGGGTATCCGGGAAGATGGCAATTGATAATTTCACTTGGCGGAATAGTCTATGGATCGTTTGGATGAGTTGGCGATTTTTGTGGCGGTGATCCAGCAAGGGAGTTTGGCCGGTGCGGCCCGCAAGCTGCGCCGTTCCGCTCCGGCGGTGACCCGAGCTATCGCTTCTTTGGAGCAGCGGTTTGGTGCGCGGTTGGTGGAGCGCACGACCCGGCGTCTGGCCCCCACGGAGGCCGGGTTGCGCTTAGCCGAACGCGCGCGTGCTCTGTTGCATGACTATCAAGACGCGGTAATGGATACCGCAGAGGCTCAACTGAGCGGGCTGCTGCGTATGACTTCGCCGGTGCAGTTCGGGCGCAAGCACGTGGCACCGATGGTGATGGCTTTTCTCGAACGTTACCCGCAAATCCAGATCGATATGCAGTTAAATGACCGCAATCTGGAGCTGATCGATGAAGGGCTGGACGTGGCGGTGCGCATCGGGCATTTACAAGATTCCTCCAAGGTGGCGCGTAAGCTCGGAGAGGTGACACGCGTCACCGTGGCTAGCCCAGCCTATCTGGCGCAACGCGGGGAGCCGCTGGAACCGGCGCAGTTGAGCGATCATGACACTATTGTCGGTACTCTTCGTCCGACGTCAGGTGAATGGCGCTTTGGGCCTAATGAAAGCGGTGAGCGAGTACGTTTGACACCGCGCTTGTTGTTGAACGAGGTGGAAACTCAACTGTTGGCAGTGCGAGCAGGCAAGGGGATTGCTCGGCTACTGTCTTATCAGGTGGCGGACGATCTGGTCAACGGCACGCTGGTGCGGTTGTTGGCCGCCTACGAACCCCAGCCAGTACCGGTGCAACTGGTGGCAAATAACGTGCAATACATGCCGCTGAAGGTGCGTACCTTTTGGGATTACGCCTATCAGCACCTCAGCCAAATTGCGCAAATACAACCGGCTCGCCCGTAGGGGCGACGTATGCTGTGCCCACTCATTCTTTATCATCAATTTATTTTCGAGTTTCATGGATGAAACTTTAAAATAAGCGCGAAATGTTTAACCAGTGAAACTTTTTGCCCGAAAAATTAAATTTATATCGCCGATCACGCATTGCCGCATCAGCCGTCTTGACAATATTTTAACATGTTGCTAATAGTTAACTCACATCTTAAATAATAAACAAAGTTTAATATATGAAACTTCTAGCGGGCAGTTACGATAACGCTACGACGGTGGCTGATGAAAACGAGATCCTGCTCTCATTTCAATCCCGCAGTCAGCGAGTTTACCAACAGCAACGCCATGAGTTGAATATTGCTTATGGAAATTCGCCGCGTGAAGTTTTTGACTGGTTTTATTCAACTGAAGAATATAAAGGCACGATAATATTTATTCACGGCGGCTATTGGCAATTTTGTAATAAACAGGACTTTGCTTTTATTGCCAGCACGCCATTGTCATTAGGTTTTGATGTGGTGCTGGTAGAATATACTTTGGCACCGGCGGTTAACCTGGCCGATATTTGCCAGCAAATAGGGGCGGCGCTGGATACCATCGAGCGTCGGCTGAAGGCGCGTGGTGATAAGCCGGTTTATCTCACCGGTCATTCTGCTGGTGGACATCTGGCGGCGTATTGGCAACACCATCCGCTGGTGCAGGCGGTGTTTCCCATCAGCGGTATTTTTGAGTTGCAGCCGCTGCTGGCGAGCTACGTAAACCAGCAGCTAAAGCTGACCACTCGGCAGATAGAGGCCTTAAGCCCGGCGCGTAATATGCCGCCATCTTTGAAGCCCATGGTGCTATTTTACGGCGCGGCAGAGCTGCCTGAGCTGATTGGACAATCGCTTTATTATTATTCCGCATTGCGGGCGCAGGGGCTGCCGGTTAGCCGCTATGCGCTCCCCGGTGCTAATCATTACAGTGTGCTGGACGCGGTATTTGCTGCCGATGGCGCTCTGCACCGTTTCCTGCTTACCGATGGAGAGTACCTTGATGCGCACAGTCATTGAAACCGGCCTGCCAGAGATCGGGCAACCTTTTTCCTGGGCAACCAAAGGTGGCGGGATGTTATTCACAGCCCATGGCCCGGTCCGCCAGGATGGCACTATTGAAACTGGCGACCCGGAAAAACAGATTACGCTGACGTTTGATAATTTAGCTACCACGCTGAAAGCTGCCAATAGCCATAGCGATAATGTATTACAGGTTATTGTTTATCTTACCGATGTTAATGACGTTAAGCTGCTCGATAAAATCTACCAACAGTATTTTAATTATCCGTATCCCAACCGCTCCACGGTGATTGTTGATAAGTTAGTGGTGCCGGGGATGAAAATAGAAATCACCGTTAGCGCTACAGCGTAATTAATTCTCATAAAATAATATTCACCTGCTGATTCATTACATAATGAGTTAAGGATAATCTATGTTCGCACATATTACCCCGTCAACGCCCGATCCTATTATGTCACTGATGGAAGCCTATATGCAGGATGCTAATCCGCAAAAGGTTAACTTGGGTATTGGTCTGTATTACGATCATCAGGGTAATATTCCCCTGATGCAGGCCGTCCATATTGCCGAACAGCGTTTACTGGAACAACAGCGGCCACATACTTACCCGCCAATCGAAGGTTCTGCACTGTTTGCCCGCCAGATCCAGACGTTGCTGTTTGGTGAACCAGCGGACCGTATTGCCACGGTGCAAAGCGTAGGTGGCTCTGGCGCGCTGAAGCTGGGTGCCGATTTTATTTATCACTATCTGGCGCGCCGCGAAATCTGGGTCTCCGATCCGACCTGGGCCAACCACTGGGCGATCTTCGAAGGGGCTGGCTTGAAGGTGAATACCTACCCGTATTTTGATGATGCGTCTGGTGAACTGCGTTTTGCAGCCATGCTCGACACGCTCTCTGCCTTGCCGGAAGGGGCGGTGGTGCTACTGCATCCTTGCTGCCATAACCCCACCGGTACCGATCTCAGCCCAGCGCAATGGCAAGCGGTGATCGAGGTGGTGCAACGGCGTCGGCTGCTGCCTTTCTTTGACATCGCTTATCAAGGGTTTGGCGACGGGCTGGACGAAGACTGTTTCGCGCTGCGGGCGATGTTGAAAACCGACGTGGATTTTCTGGTCAGCAACTCATTTTCCAAGAACGTGGCGCTGTATGGCCAGCGTTTAGGGGGGCTGTCGGTGCGCTGTGCTACTGCAGAGGCTGCGGTGAACGTGAAGGGCGCATTGAAAACGCTGATCCGTCGCAGTTATTCCTGCCCGCCGACACACGGTAGCCAAATTGTGGAAACCCTGCTGGCGGACCCGCAGCTATACCAACAGTGGGCCAGTGAGTTGACCACCATGCGTCAACGCATCAAACAGATGCGCGTTGGCCTGGCGGCTGGCCTGGAGCAGGGCGGTACCACGCTGGACTATACCCGCATTCGCGATCAAAAGGGCATGTTCAGCTACACCGGGTTGAATGAACGCCAGCTCGGCCAACTGCGGCAGCAATATTCCATTTATCTGGTGGCGCCCGGCAGGATGTGTCTGCCTGGCCTGAACCAGCAAAACCTGGACTATGTGACCGCCGCCATCCTTGACGTTACCCGTACCGCATAAAAAGGTGAGCGACCATGAAAGATGCGAAACGTTTTGACGCTATCGCCCAGCGGCAGGATGGGCTGAAAAAGCACCTGACCGCCGGGCAGATGTCGATGCTGGCGATCGGTGGAGCCATCGGTACCGGCCTGTTTCTGGGGAGTGCTTACGCGATCCAGATGGCTGGGCCAAGCGTACTGCTGAGCTATTTTATCGGCGGGGTGATTGCGCTACTGCTGATGGGATGCCTGGCGGAAATGACCTCTGAGCACCCAACCCCAGGATCGTTCGGCGATTATGCCGAGTTCTACCTCAGCCCGCTGTTTGGCTTTCTGGTGCGCTATTCCTATTGGTCTTGCGTGGTGTTGGCGGTAGGCACTGAGGTGACCGCCATCGGCATGTATATGCAGTTCTGGTTCCCAGGCACGCCGATCTGGCCGTGGGTACTGTTGTTCTCGGCGGCGGTGATCGTCGTCAACGTGGTTGGGGTCAAGTCTTTTGGCCAGGTGGAGTATGCACTCTCTACCGTCAAGGTGGTGGCCATTTCAGCGTTTATCATGATTGGCATCGGTATCCTGGCGTTTTCCGCTAACCCGACTTTCGGCATCCGTAACTTCACCGACAACGGCGGCTTTTTCCCGTTTGGGGTGAAAGGCATGTGGTTTGCGGTGATCGTATCGATATTCAGCTATCTGAGTATTGAGATGATCGCGGTTGCCGCAGGGGAAGCGAAAAACCCGGTGGTTGCCGTGAAAAGCGCGTTTAAAGGCACCATTCTGCGGCTGTTTATCTTCTATATGATGTCGATAGCGCTGATGCTGGCCATCGTGCCGTGGCGGCAGTCTGGCACCGGTGAAAGCCCGTTCCTGGTGGCGATGAACGTGATCCATCTGCCAGCCGCCGCCGGGATCTTTAACTTTGTGGTACTGATTGCGGCACTGTCTGCCATGAACAGCCAGTTGTATATCACCACCCGGATGATGTTTTCACTGTCCCGTGCCGGGCAGGCTCCGGCGGCGCTGGGGCGGCTTAGCAAACGGGGTATTCCGGTCAACGCGCTGGCGCTCTCCTGCGTGGGGATTATTGTCTCTATCGTGCTGAGTATTGCCGCTCCAGAGAAATCCTTTGCGGTGATGATGTCGATTTCGGTATACGGTGCCTGTTTCACCTGGTTGATGATCTTTGTTACCCACCTGTTCTTCCGCCGCCAGCATACGCAGACGCATCTCAAGTTCCGCATGTGGGGTTATCCTTACTTTACCTTGGCGGGGGCGCTGCTGATGGCCGGCTTGATGATAACCACGTTGTTCACGGACTTCTTTAGAATGACGCTGTGGTTTGGCATTCCCTTCACCGCGTTGTTGGTAGCTATCTATTTCTACAGTCGACGAGGGCAGGCATCGGTTGCAACTGAAGCACCGGTGCAGGGTATGGAGTAATGTTGACCGGGCTGCGGCCCGGCCAACAACTAAAGCTGGCTTTTGGGGATGATGTGGTCGCCGAAGTTTAGGCGTTGGCGCCCTGGCTCTGGTTCAGTGAGAGGGGCCACTTCTTTCAGGCTGTTTTTGCAGCGTAAGACCAACTCCTGATACTGGAGTGTACCCGTGCGTTTCCAGGCTAATTCCTGTTCGGTCAGCTCGCGGATCACCCTTGCCGGGCTGCCGATCACCAGTTGGTTGGCGGCAATCTCTGCGGCGGCCTTGACGAAGGAACCCGCGCCGACGATGGAGTTCTCACCAATGACCGCACCGTCCATGATGACGGCATTCATGCCGATCATCGCGTTACGGCGCACGCGGCAGCCGTGCAGTATGGCGCTGTGGCCGATATGCCCATCTTGTTCCACCACCGTGTCTTGCAGCGGGAAGCCGTGCATTACGCAGTTATCCTGCACGTTGGCACCGTCTTCGACCACAATGCGTCCAAAGTCGCCGCGCAGGCTGGCATTGGGGCCGATGTAGACGCCTTTGCCGATAATCACGTCGCCAATCAGTACCGCGGTGGGGTGAACATAGCTGCTGGGATCGACCACCGGCGTCAAACCGTCAATCTGATACACAGGCATAGCACAAACTCCTTAAAATGTAGTGGGATCGCGCGGCAGTCCGCCAAAGCGGCGATAGTAACCGGCACTGGGTGCAGGTAAGGTGCCTATGGAGGTTTCTGCCAAGGCGCTGACATATTCCGTCGCGGCGCGATCCACTCGCTGATAGATATTGATGCACAGGTTGCGGGCTATTTGGCCTTCCCATTGAGCGGGTAACAGGGCATCAGGCAGCAGGGGATCTTTCAACACCACGCGGCGGAAAAAGTGGATTAACAATAGCTTAATCTGAAAGCATCGCAGGGGCGTCAGTTCCTGCTCGTCGGCTTCGCGCAGTAAGGCCATCAACGGGCGGAAGGAGACGATAAACTCATGGTAGTAACCGGCCACCTCGCTCAACGACCAGCAGTTGGCGACCATTTGCCGCAGCGTCTGTTCGGAACGGTTATAGGGATAGTCGGCACGGAAGTAGATCACCTGTTCACTGGCGTTGAGCTCGCCAAGCAGGGCGGTGACGTCGGTTTGCGCATGGGTAGGGGCGGCCATCAGGTTGTTGGCGATCTGGCCAAAGCCCAGCCAGCCCAGCTCTTTTTTCAGTCGTGCGCGCTCGGTTTTTTCCGCACTTTCCAACAGCAGTAGCTCCCACTTGCCATCCCATTGCGGTTGTTCGCTGAGGTAGATTTTGGATTCGGCATGGCGAAACTGTCGCATCCCCTGTTCGGTAACGCGGTAATAGCTGCGCCGCCCAATCTTTTCTACGTCCAGCCAACCCTCTTTTTGCAAACGAAACACTGAGGTACGGACAAAACGATCGCCGAAGCCCAGGGCTTCCATCAGTGCGCTTAAGCTGCCCAGCCAAACTTCACCACCGCGATGGCTCAGCGCATCGCCGTAGAGTGAGATGATCAGCGAGGTGCCGCTGATCGGTTGGGCGCTTAATGCATGGCGGATAAAGTCGTCCAGTTTATGTTCCATATTTTTCCCTGGGTAAGCCTTTGCTGAGACACGACATTAGCATAAATGACAAAGGCTTGCCCCTCACCCCAACCCTCTCCCATAGGGAGAGGGAGCTGATAGCCCCTGCTCGTTTGGAGGTAAAGTGATAATCTCAGCAAATTCAATCGGTCCCCCCACATAGGGAGAGGGAGCTGATAGCCGCAGCTCGTTTGGAAGTAAAGTGATAATCTCAGCAAATTCAATCGGTCCCCTCACATTGCGAGAGGGAACTGATAGCCCCTGCTCGTTCGGAGGTAAAGAAGTAATCTAAGCAAACTCGATCGGTCCCCCTACAGGGAGAGGGAGCTGATAGCCCCTGCTCGTTTGGAAGTAAAGAGGTAGCCTCCGCAAACGTGATCGCCTCCCCATCCAAGGTGAGTCACACTAATTTCAAGCACACTCGAT
>NZ_JBKABN010000037.1:0-39666 GCF_046269175.1 Serratia sp. J2 | reverse complement strand
TTGTGTCGGGTTCTTTTTCAACCAGATGTGTTACTGCAATACCGGATGCCAGCAATGGTGTCTGAGCCGGTCCTGCCATGGATACCCCTTGCTCCTTTACCGGCTGGTCATTTATGGCGTATTCCTTCTGGCGGAAGGAGATACAGACACCATTGCCGGCATTCGGTACACCAACTCAATTAAAGGAGATAGCCTTTGTCCTCCGCAGATAATACTGTTCACCATCTGCTCTGGTGCATTCTGATTGCACTACGTACCGCCGATCAGGAAAAGCCCTTCACCTCGGAAACAGCCCGCCGACGATTTATCGCGAACTGGCTGGATACGGCGCGTGGTAATCCCAGTTTTCGTGGTATGAATGCCGAATTCACCACGCTGCGTCAGTTGCTGGAAAACAGTGATAAAGCCGTTCCGGTTGACTCAACCCTTAGCGTTCTACTGAGTCATGCCTCTGCGGTAGAACAATGCGACCTGTTCCGCTTTCGTTCCACACTTAATATCCTGATGCAGAAAGGCTGGCGTCTTGTCATTTGCAGATTTCCAGAGAACATAACGACAGAACTGATGCAACGCCGACAGGACCGCCGCAAACATGCGCTTCAACTGACGCGCATGGAAAATTCATTCCAACCTACCGGGAATATGGTACTGCCTGTCACATTTCAACTTCTGCTAAATCGTACAGCAGAGACCATTGAAGACGCGGAAATGGTATTCCATACGGAAGGGTTTCAGGTCGTAGTGGCCTCCGAACTGGAGTTAGATAACCGGCGTCTCATCCGCACTCTGCACATCGGAATGCCTTCGTTACCTGCCGGGGAATGGACCCCTAGGGAAGACAAGATCTGGCAACCACCAAGGAACTCAGTCCCCTCGAAGAAGGAGAGTTATCACTGATAATACGCACCTCTTATTTGGTCAGAAAAGAATCGCCAATCGAAAGAGTAAGGAAAACCACCATGTGTATCACCGTCACCGAAAAGGATCTGCGTGAATTGCATATCCGCCGGGCAGCACGGGTTATTCAGTTCAAACGTGCCTGTCGGCTAAGAGCCAGAACGCCGGATAAAATGCCACTCAGTACGCTGTCTTCTCTGCGTAATTTAATCGATGAAGCGGAGGAAAAAATCGCAGAATTTCAGCAAGACTATCTTCGCTAACACCCCTCTCGTCACCCTGGCAATACCGTCCCCAACGCCTCATGCGGTACGGTTATTCCATTACCTGATGAAACCTATGAAAATCATTCACACATCCATGCTGCTTCCCGTTTTATTGGGTGGCTGCAGCTTGCCTAACCACCGGCCAGCTGACAGTGATGCCCGACAATTCGTGGATGCCCTGATAAGCACTAACTTGCAACACATCGAGTTGGCTCAAAAAAGCGTGAAGCAAGCTAGCGCAATGATGCAGCCCGTCCGTTCCCCACAGACAAAAACCAACATAACCACACCGCCAGCGACGGCTAGAGCTAGTGCGCCAGATACGTTGCAGGGGTTAACCCGGATCAAATCGCTCGGCACACCAGAGACTTTTACCTTGGTCAGGGTCAAAGCTCTTAATCTGGGGCTAGAGGCAACGCTGAATAAAGTGATCCCGGCAGGCTGGACCGCAATAATCTCTGCCGATATTCAAACGCAATCCAGGCAGCGGATAACCCTCGAAGCTAACGACCAGTGGCCGTACGTTCTCGACGAATTATTACGCCAACATGGATGGGTAGCTTTGATTGACTGGCCTAAGAAACAGGTCTCCGTGGCGTATGGCACACCAATGCTTGCGACCAAATCGGTCAATACACAAATAGTGGCCAAGCCACAAACAGCTGCGAACGCGACTAATCCATCCTCTCCGACTGCGATCGTCGCCACAGGCTCGCGTAATCCTTTCAACGGTACGCTAGATAAATCAACTCCAGCACAGCCCAAAAATGTGGCCGTACCGGTAGTAAAAGCAGTGCCAACTCCTAAAGTCTGGCGGATCGAAGCGGGTAGTACGCTGAAAGATACCCTATTCAGTTGGTCAGCCGCTGAGAAGTGCTCTACTCCAGGAGTGGCTAACTGGACTGTAGCCTGGCTGACATCGACAAATTACCGTATCGATGCACCGCTCCAATTTGAAGGCAGTTTCCGTGATGCGTTGAATAGCCTGTTTACCTTATACGGTACGGCGAAAGTGCCACTGTATGCCGGCATTCGCCATGCTCAGTGCGTCATTTCTGTTGACGACAAGGAAATCCACTGATGGCCAGTCAATAGGTTCCATACCCCTCTGTCCAAGAGGTTGCATTCGCAGCCTTAATTTCTGGAGGTACAAATGAGTAATCGCGGCAAAGTGATCATCACCGTGATAGTTCTGTGCTCCGTGTTCTGGATCCTGATTTGGGGAGTTGTGCGATGACTTACTGGTTGCTCTCGGTATTTCTAGGGCTATTGGTATGGGTCAACATACCACCTCATGACCAAACAGGTGCGCAGCTGCAAGATAGCACGTTGAGCCAGCGGGCTATTCAAACCGTCCGTTACATCAATGACATCAATGACTGGCGCTATAACAACCCTTCGCAAAAAGACGGTGTGATCCCCGACAGCGCCTTCGGCTGGTCATCCCTACCTGAATTACACAATGTGCTACAAGCTGACCGTGTGTATGTCTACCAGCCGGACCAACCTGGGTTGATGGCCGCGTTGTTGGCACAGAGCCGGCATTCAGCGTTGGTTGGAAAGGTCGTCGGAAGACGTCTGATCGACAGCTTTGGCAATGACATGCAGGTCAATGTACCGAACAGCATTGCTGACGGCAGTCTGGTGTACCTCAATTAACCCCCTTATCACCAATGACCAACAATACTCACCTCCAACTGGAGCCTTTTGATGAACTCAACCGTACCCATTATCACGCGATGTGGAAGAAAATACCGCCCGGCGTCATCGGGAGGCCGCACCCTTAACGATTTGGACGACGAGGTCGAGGCTCTCGAGTTGGAATATATCGAGGAGGAGGAACAGGTGCTGCGTCTACGGGTCTTGCGGGCACGTGTCGCTGCATTACCCTTGCCCCAGCCCTCAAGATTGTTGTCCGCAATAGATACCCTGCTGGCCTCTCACTATGACGAAATGGGGGATAGGAAGACCCGTCGTGAACTGGAGTACCTGATACACATCGCACTGAGAGAGAAGGTCAAAGCCCGCCGTGCAGGGGCCAGCACACAGACGTTGGCGGCACTGGCAACCACTATCCATTACTGCCGATTGGAGTTGGAGGATATCCCCCATACGGTCTTGGACATCATCTTCCATGAATTATCCTGGCGCATCGTTCTGTGGTTTGTTGTTTTCATTTTAATTGGCATGATTATATTCATTTAGCCAACACAGCAGAGTGATTCTACACGACATCAGAATCACCGCCTGAAATGAGGTGGCTTAAATGTAATCAGCGAGCCATATTTGCGAACTTTAAATCCATTTTTCCTTTTCTGCAGAGAAAACGGGTTCTTCAACGGAAGGCCACCGTATTGAAGGTTTAAACTGAATATTTCTTTTCTCGGTGTCTTTCTCTTTCCTTCAAAAATTATTTCAGCCCCATAATTCATTAATGCTTTAACCATTTTCTCTCTACGCCTATGGTCAATAACATGTGAAGCGATAGTGACTTCTTTAACACTTGGGGTTAACGCTGGTAGTAGCAGTGATACAAACCTCTCAATAAGCAGCGTTTCCTCCTCATCCTCAGTTAATGTGCTTTCTATGGTGGCATTATCATTGGTTTCTTTTTTCTGAAAGAAACTCGCATCCACATGAACAGATAACGAGTTAAAAATCATGAAAAAATAGACATTGTCCAACTTTGATGAAACATAAAACCTCATAATTTCAAAAGGTAAATGAAGTGACAGTATGCTAAGCAGTGACATTAATAGAAGAAATAACTCAATGTCCATGCGTGTATAATGGAACCAATAACTGGCACCTAACCATGTCGACAAAAAAAACGTAACCACCATCAATACAAATATGAGGCTGGAGCAATAATATTTTTGGAAAAAACCAACGTCTGATGTGAAACGTTTTCGAGAGAGGTAAGCCAGAAAACAAAATAAAGCAAAGAAAGTGACAGGAACGACCAACGGTACAGAAGGGATAAGGATCGTTGAGATATTGATCGTCATAAGTACCTATTTAATGAACATATTGCCCTGGCATAACACCACCATGAGTCAGCACTGGTAGGTGTGGCCTTTAACCGGACCACCATAATATCAGCGAATAACACCAACCTCAGCGAAAAAACGTCACGCACTTCAGTTTCCATAATCTTATCAAGGCTTTCTATGAAAAAAAACCTCCCCCTAACAGGGCTGGCGGCGACATTGTGTTTGCTGCTTTCCGGCTGTGCGCCGCTTGAGCGCATCAACAAGATCGACAACACCGTCTCGCAGGACGAAAAACGGGCAGATAAGCATCTTCATGCGCTTAAAAAGGGTTCTGTGGTGCGTGACTTAACCTCCCAGTGGATCAACCCTTACCCGTTAAATGCCCTGCCAGGCAGCAATAGCTTACTGCCACCTTGTGCTGTGGCCATCAATCGGCCTGGGAGCATCACGCTGGCAGAAGTCAGCGCCTTTATCAGTAAACGTTGCCAGTTGCCCGTGGTGGTGACGCCCGATGCGCAGGCCATATTGGCGCCAACAGGGGGCAAAACGGAGCAACTCAGTGGCCCCGTTCCGGCGCCAGATCCGAATGGGATGGTGCCTTTGGCTGCGTTGGGCGGTTCACCCGTTCGCCCCGCACCGGCCGTTACCACGGGGACTGCACTCAGGGGGGTGTTCTGGCAGGGAGAGTTGGGCGGTTTGCTCGATAATGTCACCACTCGCCTGGGATTGTCATGGCGTTATGAGCAAGGCCGGATCGCCATTTTCTATCTCGACACCCGGACGTTCCCGGTCATGTTTATGGACAGTAAGGCGAGCTTTGGCTCAAAAACCGTGAGTGGCACCACCTCATCGATGGGGGCTACGGGCGACAGCAGCGGCGGTGGGCTCAGTGGCGACTCCAATACCTCACAGGCGACTGAGATGGAAATCAAATCAAGCCTGTACGAGGACGTCACCAATACCATTAAGTCGATGTTGACGCCGGGCACCGGGCGCATGAATTTATCCGCCGGTGTATTGACGGTTACGGATACACCGCGTGTGCTTGAGCAGATAGGCCGCTATCTGGATGACCGTAATAAAGAGCTTAACCGGCAGGTGGTGCTCAACGTCCAGGTCTACAGCGTTGAGAAACGTACTCAGGACCAGTACGGCATTGACTGGAACGCTGTTTTCAACAGTGGCAGCGTCGGATTGTCTCTGACCAATGCGTTCACCGGCGGTTCATCCGATGCCCTGAATGGCGGTATTTCCATACTTGACGGCAAAGGGGCGGGCACCAAGGCCTTTATCAAAGCCCTGTCCGAGCAGGCGAACGTCAGCGTGATGACAGAAGCCTCGAGCATGACGACCAACCTGTCAGCGGTGCCAATTCAAGTTGCGCTGCAACAGGACTATGCCTCGAACGTCACTACAGAGAACACGGCGAACGTCGGCTCCTCAAGCAGTATCACCAAGTCGACAATCACCACGGGCTTTAACATGACGGTGCTGCCGTTCCTGATGCCCCAGTCGCCAAAAATGCAGCTGCAGTTTGCGATCAATATGTCGGATGACCCGACCATGCGCACGTTCACCAGCGACAACACCTCGGTCGAACTCATGAAGACTCGCCTCAAGACGTTTACCCAGCGCGTCATCATGCAGTCTGGACAGACGTTGGTGCTCAGTGGTTATCAGTCTCTCAATAACACCGCCAACCGCCAGGGCGTCGGCAGTTTCCGCTTCTTCGGACTCGGTGGCGGTGCCAACGGTGAAAACAACAAAACCATGCTGGTCATTCTTATCACTCCGGTCATTTTGGGATAAGCCATGAAACAACAGACTACCTATACGCTGCAGAATGGGCGTGCCTGGCTGGTTGCCGGATTGCACTGGCAATATCTGCCGCTACGTGGGCGCCGTAGCATGCGCTTACGCGCGAAAGAAGCGCATGCCACGCATTGGGCGGTATTACCTACCGGCGACGGTCAGGCACAAGGCACCCTGCTTGGCACCGTCACCCTCACGGACAAAACGCGCCGAAAAGGCGGCCGACATACATTGGCATCAATGGCGTTAGCCGTCCTGCCGGCATTACCAGAGGCCTGTTACGGTGTTTTCCCGTTGGCCAACGAGCAATACTGGTTCGTGGCTGTCAGCGACGGCATGTTGTCACCGTTCGGCGATATCGTGGGGGATGAGGCGGCGATACGCATAGCCGTGTCCAATTTTCTGCAAATCACCGCTGATCCCGCGGCGGGTTGGACGGTATATGCACCCAGCGGCTTCTTTCCCGAGCTAGACGCCGAAGATAAGACGCTCTTGACGTTGATCGACAACAAGGTGGGTTTGCGACGAGCGCGTCTCAACCAAACCCATAATCCGCAGATGCTGTGGCTGTGGGGCATTGCGGTGGTGGCCCTGGGATCAGGGTATGTGGGCTATTCGGCATGGCAGACGCATCAAGAAGATAAGCGTATTGCCGCTGCTCAGGCTGCGCTGTTGGCCAGGCAACAATTGGAGCAACAGGCTCCGGCCGACAACCTGAAACCCTGGGCAACGCAACCGCGATTCCCGCCGATGCTCAGCGCCTGCAGTAACGTGTGGAAAGACGCGCAGATCTCTATTGCCGGCTGGGTATTCAATACGGCGACGTGCGATGCCCACGGCAAGATCACGCTGCACTACACTTTGCCGAGCGGGGGCACCGTGGGGGACTTTGCCTTGCGGTTACCCGTACTCTATGGTGCAGACATTCAGCCGGTGTTTAATATTCCCGGCAGCGCGGATGACGCTTCCTTTGCGTTACCCGTGTCGCTTTCTCTCCCAGAACACCCCGAAGCACTGCTCCCGGGCAGCCAGCAAATTCAGCATCTGACCAGCTATGCCCAACGTATCAATGCCCGTTTGCGCCTTAGCGAAATGGACGTAAGCACGCAGTTAACGCAGGGCGATGTACAAAACCTGCCATGGCGAACCTACAGCTTTACGTTCATTACCGACATTCCTCCTGATCGGTTGTTTGCGCCGACGCGCTTCAACAGCAGCGGGATAAGGGCGTCCAGTATCACGACGACACTCAAGAACAATCGCCTGGAATACACCATTGAGGGACTTCTGTATGCCAACCGTTAAATCCGGAATAACACCCTGGGCGTTGTGCCTGGTGCTAACCGCACCAGGTGTCTTCGCCGCGCCTGTCACAGACATACCGGCGGCTCCATCTGCTGCACCTTCACCTTCGGTTGAGCAGTCAGTGAAACCGCCAACGTCAGCAGATATTCCCCTCCCAACCACCTTCACGCGCGCGGAAGCGGGACGCGCATTAAATCTTGGCCAACTGGAAGCGATACAGGCTGAGACGGTGCTGTATGAGGCCCAGCTTGCTAGGGCAAAGGCGTTGAATGAACTGCAAAAGAACGGTTATGACCGTGCACTGGATCAACCCTTCAACCCGGCGCCCCCTTCTCAGGACAACAAAACGGAGGTCAAAGGCGCGGCGCAAGATGCCGTTCCGCCACAGATTGTCGAGATCACCGGCACGGGGAAAGGTTTCACGGCCGTGCTGGCACTCAGCAACGGTAACCAGGTTACGGTGCAGTCAGGGGATCGCATTCCGGGTACGGAATACGTTGTTAAACGGATCAACCTCAATGAGGTCGTTGTCTCCGGGAAGAACTCAATGCGGGTGTCTCTTTCCTTTGCGGGGTAACCAATATGTATGAGAAACGTGGTTCAACCTATATCCATTTAGATCTGGCCAATTCTGACGCCCCGACCTTGTATGTGTCTGACGCGCACAATAACAGTCTGGCCGTCACGTCAGAGATTGCTGGCGCGTTTAAGCAATACCCCAGGCTGAAGGTTAAGCGGGTCCAGCTCGACAAACTGAAAGCATTGCAACAAAGCCAGGTCACAGACAACCCCGATGCTAACGATTACTCCGCTCAACAGGCGAAAATCATCGGTTTTTTTCGGGAAGCCAAGAAGAAAGGGGCCAGCGATATTCATCTGCTGATCGGGATGAATAATGTGACCGTGGTGCAATTTCGCGTGCATGGCGACCTCGAAACCGTGATTCAACTGGATCGCGCCGAAGGAATGACGCTGGCGTCGACGATTGTGATGTCGATGTGCGATGTGGCCGAGAAAAGCTTTAACCCCAATCGCGCCCAGGATGGGCGGGTGCGCAAAGAGTTCCTGCAAGGCCTTGAACTCTTCGGGGCACGCTATGCGCACACACCGGCAGAGTTTGGGCTGTATGTCGTGATGCGCATTTTGCCTGATGAAGGAATAGCCCCGCCCACGCTGGACCAACTGGGCTATTTACCCGAGCAGCAAACGCTTATTCGCCGCATGCTGGGCCGTCCCGAGGGCGTCATCATCCTGTCCGGTCCGACCGGCTCCGGCAAAAGTACCACTCTGCGCACGTTAAGCGACATGTACCTGTCTTTTACGGGGCACCGAAAGCGACTGATGACGCTGGAAGATCCGCCGGAGGGGCTTATCCTCGGGGCCGTACAAACCCCCATCATTGCTGATAAAAACGATCCGGATGCGGTTAGTCGTGCCTGGGTTCGGTCTATTTCTGCAGCGTTGCGCCTGGACCCTGATGCCATGGTCGTGGGTGAAATTCGTGATGCCAACTCGGTTAAATCAGCGCTGACGGCGGCCAAGTCCGGCCACCTGGTGAAAACTACGCTGCATGCCAATGACGCTGTCGGCATTCTTGACCGCCTGACCGACACGTTGGGTATCCCAATGGGTCAGGTGGCCGATCCGCAAGTCATGATCGGGTTAATCGCTCAACGCCTGGTGCAGCTGCTGTGCCCGCACTGCAAGAAAAGCTGGCGTGCGGTCAGCGACAGCCTGGAAGAAGAGAAGAAAGCGTTGCTTGAGCGTTTTTGCCACGTGGAGAAACTGGCCTTTCGCCATCCGGAGGGATGTGAGCATTGTTATAAGGGCGTAACTGGCCGGCGTGTCATCGCTGAAGTTATTCGTCCCGATGCCCGATTCATGGAGCTGTTTCGCCATAAGGGCAAGCTGGCCGCGCGCAGTTATTGGGTGAACGCGTTGGGCGGCATAACTCGCGGTCAACACCTGCTTCGTTACCTCAACGAAGGACTGGTCGACCCGATTGATGCGGATTACATCAGCCCGCTTGACGAAGATAGCCTGACCTTGCTCGCCCCGGAGGTCACATCATGATTTCCCGCTGGCGCGAACGTCTGACGGCACTGCGGAGCAACGTGCCGTCATCGGAAAAAATGAATGAGGGGCTAGGCCGCTGGTTGGCGCAAAAGACCTTCTCCACCGCTGACCGCCTGACGCTCTACGAGGACCTGGCTTTCCTGCTCGACAATAACCTTAAAGTAGAAAAAGCCATCAATTCGATGATTGGGAGCTACGGGCACAAGCGCCCCCCTGTGGTCTATTGCCTGGAAGATATGCTCAGCGCATTGCGTCAGGGCAAATCAGTCGATCAGGGGTTGGCATCCTGGGTACCCCGACAAGAGGCCGCCATCCTCAGTTCCGGTGTTCAAGATGGCAACCTGGCTGCCGCCTTATACCGGGCGATCACCGTGGTGCAGGGGATGTCGGATATGAAATCAGCGTTGGTTTCCACCCTGGCTTATCCGACGCTGCTGCTGGCAACCACGTTCGCCATGATGAAGATGGTAACTGTTTATTTTCTGCCTCGCCTGGCGTCATTATCCTCCCGAGAACACTGGGCAGGTGGGTTGTGGTGGCTCAGTGCCATCTCAGAATTCTTTGTCAATAATGCCTTGGTTCTCAGTGGGCTGGTGATCTTGTTAATCGGGTTCATTGTTTGGTCAATGCCAAATTTGATGGGGAAAATACGACAGCATGTTTTGGACCGTTTATTGCCCTGGAGCGTGTATCGCGACGTGCTCGGCGTGGGCTTCCTGCTGAACTTCAGTGCGCTGATGCGTGCACAGGTGAAGACGGAAGACGCCATCGAGATGCTGAGCCGCTATGCACCGCCCTGGTTGTATGAGCGATTGGCCGCAACCCAGCGTCAGGTTAAACAAGGTGACCACCTGGGGCTGGCATTACGCAATGCCGGCTACGGATTTCCCTCCCCACGTGCTATCGACAAACTGGTCCTGCTCACCGATGGCGATAACGCTGAAATGATTATTGAAAATTTTGCACGGGCCTGGCTTGTGCAAACCGTAGCCCGGATCAAGCGGACGGCATCTTTGCTTTCTTACATCGCATTGAGCACCAACGCTGGCTACATGATCCTGATCCTCCTGGCCACACAAAACCTCAACGACCTCGTGGGTGCGCATTAAGGCGTTCACTCTCATCAAAATCTGAAGGAAATAATAATGGAACTGACACACACTCCTCACTCGGCTGTCAACCGTGGGGCAATTACCCTGTTTGAAGCGGTCATCTATTTTGTTCTTGCCCTTGCCGTATTGGCTATCGCCATTACCCAGGGGGGCAGTTTGTTTAACCGTAACGACGCCAGCACGGAGTACAGTAATGCTGCGGAGCTGATGACCAATACCCGCACCATGTTGAAAACGTCCGGTATCTATAATTTTGCTGCTGCAGATGCCATGACCGGTGCGCTTATCCAGTTTGGCGGTGCGCCAGCCAACATGACGGTTGTTGGTACCAAATCCTCCGGCAGTGCCAAGCTTCAAAACTTGTGGGGGGGGGCGGTCACCGTACAACCCGTTTCGACGGCAGGCGGGCAGAAGTCGACCTTCTCACTGACCTACGCGGCAGTTCCACAGGAAGCCTGCATTACCCTGGCGACCAAGCTGAGTGCTGCGCCGAGTATTGTGACCACCATGGTCAACGGCACGTCTACCAACGGAGCGATCGCCGCCAGCGCCATTGGGGCACAGTGCACTGCCGATAAAGGCTCTGTCGGTCAAAACACCCTCATGTTCACCAGCAACACCTAATGCCCGTCCCGCCGGTAACGTCCTGTTGCCGGCTTCCTTCTGGAGTGCATTCTTATGTTGTTTTCCTTTCAACGTGCCTTGTCCTGTCTGGTTCTGGGCGGCGCGTTATTGCTCTCGTTGCCCGCGCAGGCGTTCTGTTTTAACGAAGCGGGCGCCCGCTATAAAGTCGACCCGCTGTTGCTGCGCGCGATGGCCACCGTCGAAAGCAGCCTTAACGCTCGTGCAATAGGTGAAAATGTCAGAACTGATCGGCGCCGGATGCCGAAAGGATATAAGCCACCGGTCTTGAGCCGTGATTATGGACTGATGCAAATCAATGAGCGCCATATCCCTCAGTTACGCGCACTGGGTATCTTAAATAACGAACAGGATCTGCTGAATAACCCATGCCTGAACGTCCAGATCGGTGCCTGGATATTGGCCAAACATCTCAAACAATGCGGGGTCAATTGGCAATGTCTGGGCTCTTATAATGCGGGGTTTGCCGATAACAATGGCGAGCGGCGCATGATCTACGCCCGCAAGGTGTACACCATGTACCTGAAACTCAAGGGAGGTGTAGCCTGATGCCCCTGTCCCTTCTGAAGTTCTCGCTACTGATAGCCCTGGCCAGCGCCGCTCTGTTCATGGGTGCCCAACCGTTGGTTCATCGGGCGAAACAATTCTTGCTTGAGCATGATGGCCCGCCACTCACTCGGCTGCAGATCAGGGGTGTCACCCTCGTTTTCGCCGGTACCGGCACAGTCCTGATCGCAACGACAGCACTCGCGGGTTCTTCCTGGTTAGGCACTGTCAAAATTCTGGGGCTGTTGGCGTGGGGTATTCCCATGGTGCTGCTTGATATGCGCAATTACTGGCTACCGCTGCGTTATACCTCCGGATTCTGGCTGACAGGTCTGCTGTTTACCTTTCTGCCTGGGAGCTCGCTCACACTGACAGAGGCGCTCACAGGCAGTATCGGCATGTTTATGTTCCTTTATGCCTTTCACTACGGAGCCAAACGCCTGCGGGGTGAAGAAGGGTTTGGCCTGGGCGATGTTCATCTGATCGCCGCGCTGTGTGCCTGGTTTCCCTGGCCGTTGGCCAGTGTGCTGAGCGGATGTGCCTTCTTGCTGTTTATCGTCGGCGCGCTGCTGACGCGAAAAAATGCCCAACCTTATGCACCCTGGCTGTTCGCCTTACTGGCGGGGCTGGCCGGATGCTTCCCTCAACTGACTCTATCGGGTGCCTTATGACTGTTGACGCTGCCAACCCTCGTATCAACCGGGGCCTATCGCTCATCTCAATGGCCATCGTGCTGGCGATCGTGTTGATTGCCGCCCCCATTGGGCTGGAAAGATATTCTGACTATATGGAGGAACAAACCTGGGTCGTGACTGCCACACACCTGAGCACGGTGAGCCAGGGTGCACGCCGATACGTTAAAGATAACTACGACACGTTACTGAACCAGGTCAAAGGGGGCGGAAACGTCACGGTAACGGGGCAGACCCTACGGGATAAAGGGTATTTACCGCCGGGTTTTTCCCTGACCAACAATAATACCCAAACCTATATCCTCGCCGTGACGCGCAATCCCACGCAGACCGACAAACTGGTTGCCTTTGTGTTGACGGCCGGCGGTCAGGATATTGCGTTCAAGGGGCAGCGGTATATCGCCCAGAACACCTCTGGTCTTGGGGGGTATATCTATCCCGCCAATATTGCCAACGGTGCCGGCGGTGGCTGGCAAGTCAACCTGTCGAGTCTGGGGCTCAGTGGGCAGAGTGGTCACCTGGTGGCCTACCTGACGTCTGATGTATTGGCCGGTGGGGCAGAAGAAAGCGATCGCTTGTATCGTTTCAAAGTTAACGGCCGTCCCGACCTTAACAAGATGCATACTGCAATTGATATGGGCGCCAATGACGTGAATAATGCGAATAATATCACCGCTAACGGGGATATCCGCAGTAATAGCGGCTGGCTTATTACCAAGCATGGTAAAGGTTGGCTCAATGAAGACCACGGCGGTGGGCTTTATATGGATGACAACGACTGGATAAGGTCGGTAAACAATAAAGGCATTTATACCGGTGGCCAACTGAAAGGCGGGACAGTTCGTGCTGATGGGAGGGCATCTGTCGGTGAATATCTGCAACTGGATGGTACGGCAAATGAAGGCTGGGGGTGTAGCCCAAATGGTTTAGTTGGGCGGGCCGCTGATGGTGCTCTTTTATTCTGTCAGAATGGCGTATGGAAAGGCGCAGGGAAAAGTAACGGTTCCTACCAACAATTGGGGTATCACGTCGGTAATTTTTCAGGAAGTAATACAGGAAGTACAACGATGTGGATCACGGCGATGGGTGGACAATCTACGAAGTTTGGTTTAGCGGTTGATGACGGTGCATGTGAAAATACTTATGCACTAGTCGCAAATGTTAATAATTTAACTGTGGCAACAAGTATGAATAATAATATTGGTTGGGCAAAAAGTACAACTATCAATTTCGCCGTGCCCGCTGGCACTAACTACAATATTGTTTCAAATCCTTTGCCTGAACGAGGGTGTAGCCCTGGGCAATTTTGGGTACTGGCCTACCAATAACGTTCACTTCCCGCTTTATTTCCAAAGGAACTCAATCTGATGTCAGATTTTCACGTCAGCAGCGATATCCGCGTAGACCTGACGGACTGAACAACACCTAAAGATTGAAAAGGTAAATATTGATGAAAAAACAAATGACGGAACGTGAAGCCGAGGAATTTTCACACATGCTCCGCACCGAACACCTTGCTTCCTCATCGATTAGCGCTGCCAATCCCAAAGGAGCTATGGAAAGAATATTCAGGCTGGAGACGGCAACGTCTCATAACTGGAATATTGCCGTCAGGGGAAAGGCCAGTGATGGCATGAGGGTGCCCCCAAAAAAAGACTGACCTGTTTTTCCAGCTCTGATTATCTCTCCTCATTTCGCACAACCCTGTTAATCCCCCCTCTTAACACATGGCAACGCTCATTCAATGCTGTGTTATTTCAGGAATCCTCAAGATGAAAACCACGTATCTTGCCGCGCTGGCAGGCATTCTGCTGTCCGGTTGTCAGGCGCAACAACCTCATAATACTGTCTCGCTGACGCAGGTATCAGACGATGCCTCACGTATCCGCAGCACACAGCAGCAACTTTACCTCGATGGTGCACTGAACCAGAAGGCCACGCGACTTCCTGGCAGTTTCGCGGCAAACAGCGACAGGCTTTCACTGAACTGGGAGGGGGACGCTATTGAGCTGCTCGCCCAGCTAGCCCGTCAGCGCGGGCTTAATTTTGCATACAGCGGGGTTCGGCTGCCGCTGCCCGTCAGCGTTCATGTCGACAACATCACGTTTGAGAACCTGCTCCGCCAGCTGGAAACGCAGATAGGGTGGCGTGCAACCCTGAAACAGCAGCCACTGGAGCTGCACCTGTACTTTGCGCTTCCGGATAAAGGAGGTCGCCTCGCATGAAACGACAGCTACTTGCAGGCCTGCTGCTGTGTTGCACGCTGCCTGCATTCGCAGAAGATGCCCCACCTGCAGATATGGCGGACTACCTCAACCCGGCCGTCAATGATTTTAACGGGCTGAGCGATACCGTCTGGCAGATGCTCAACGATGCTGGCCAGACGGTCGGATTTCAGGGAGGTAAAGCACAGCGCGCCTGGGAACTTCGTCAAATACTAACCGCCCGCGACAGCGTACTGAACAACATGTACGACTTTCGACCGCTTATCAGCAAACAGGGTTATCTACCGCCAGTGATCGCCACGGCGAGCGACATGGCACACGTGACGCCAGATCAGATCCGGTCAGCGTACCGCACCTATAACATTCTGGTCCCGGCCCGGTTCGTCAGCAATCCGCCGGGCTGGCGTATCTGGCTCCTCCCGGGGCTTGCCAGCAAACGTATTGATGCACCGGATGCCGGCGTACGCCCCAAAAACAGCAAAGAGAAAACCGTCTGGGAAAAAGCCGTGCGTCGTGGCTGGGAGGAGGGTCGCCTCAGTGCCGACCGCACGCTGGAAGCCAACTTTAACCGCCTGACCCGCGATTTCACCGGAATGTTGCGTTACTCCACGCTCCTGCAGCAGGGCATCATCCAGGCGCCGGATGTGAAGGAATCACAACAGAGCGTTACCGGCACACGTGACGAGCTGATGATTGGCGATAAGGTCAAACGCATTCAGGATCCTGCCGGATTCGTGGTGGATAAAAACAAATGGAAGCCCGTTATTCGTAAGGAGGCGCAATGACGTTTCCTGCATTTGATTTTCATGAGCATGGCGGGATGCATGCCGACAGCCTACGGGCATTTCTGGTTCACTGCGCACGACACAGCGTCTCCGATATTTTTTTGCAGGGCGGCGGTCCCCTGGTTGTGGACCTCCATGGACGTAAAGTCCGCGCCAGTGAGTTCCGCATCGAGCCTCCCCAGCTGACAAGGTTGATGGATGACGTCTTTTCGGAGCAGATAAAGGGCGACCTGAAAGCCGGTAAAGGGGTGGATCGGGCGCTGCAGCTGACCGGTGATATGTATAACCGCTATGGGCTGGCGCGCGGAGAAAGCCTCCGCTTTCGCTGCAACTTTGTTCAGGCCACTATCGGTGATTACGATATGGTGCCAGCGCTGACACTCAGGGTCATCCCGACGGTTATTCCGGAGCTGGAGTCGCTGGGGCTTGAAGAGGATTTGATCACCGCCCTGCTGCCACATAAAGGCCTTGGCCTGATCACGGGTGAAACCGGGTCCGGTAAATCCACCTTTCTGGCGTCAACCTATCAGCACTGCGCGTTACATGACCGCGACCGCAAGATAGTTACGGCAGAAGACCCCATCGAGTTTCTGCTGAATTTCCCCGAGTCGATTTTGATGCCTGAACAGTCACAGATTGGCCGGGACGTGGCGTCATTCGCTGAACACCTTCGCCTGACGCTGCGCCGTGCCCCGGGCGTCATTGGTGTCGGTGAGATTCGTGACCCGGAAACGCTCAGCGGTGCCATCATGAACGGTCAGTCCGGGCACCTTTGCCTATCTACCATGCACACCAATTCCCCCGGGGAGACTATCCCCCGCGCCCTGATGCTGGTTCCTGAGGATCAGCGTGAAGCGATGGCCTGGAACCTGCTCAGTAACCTGCAGTATGTCATTACCCAGCGTCTGCTGCGGACCACGGACGGGAAGCGTCAGTCGGTCAGGGAATATCTGGTGTTTGATGACGAGGTGAAAGAGTCACTTGGCCAGCTGAAGCACACGCAGTGGCGTACCTGGATTGATAACCATCTCAGCGCGCGCGGTGAGCGGATGAGCGATAAAGCCTGGCGGATGTATCAGGCCGGGATCATCGACCGCAGGGAGCTCCTGACGGTCATCAGCCCACGTGAAATGACACGGAGGAAAGCATTGTGAACATCTGTGAGTGGCGGGACGCAGGTCGCCGGCTGGAGATTCTGGGGATACCGGTCGTCCTGTTTGCGTTGTACTTCGCCTGGTTCCAGTGGCCTGAGACCAGCACAATCTGGGCGGTCACCATTCTGATTATCTTTTTCCGGATCCTCTCCTTCTTCGGCTTCACAATCACCGTACTGTGGCAACGACTGGTTAGCCTCCTGCGTGGCAGGCAGCTGACCGGACGCCCGTGGTGGTATCGCCGGTTCTTTGAATAAAAGCAGGAACTGATTATGCAAAAACGTACCTACCTCACTATCACGCCGGATAACAAAAAGGACGCCCTGCGTGCGGCCGGGCGTCTTGATGATGGGAAATATGCCCTTGAGTATGATCGTTCAGAAAAACTCTGGTTTGCGGTGGCGGACGCAGACCTGGAGAAAGTGAAAGCCTGGCTGCCCGAAAACACCGTGACGGACGTCGGTCAGACCATCACCGATAACCTGACACCGGCGGAAGAGTTCGCGCAGGTGCTTAAGGATGCAGGATTCATACTCCCCGGTAACGGTTTGCCGGAAATGGATGGAAAACGCTACAGGGTGGCCATTGAAGGCGGTAAGCCTGGAAACGTCGATGGTGCCTATCAGGGCTTTCTCGATGGTCGTCCGGCGGGATGGTATCAGAATCACCGGGCAAGCGAAGGCAAGGTGAACTGGACCTCCACCGGCTCACATACCTATGACCCGGCAGAGGCAATGAAACAGCGGGCGCTGGCAGCACAGAAGCGCTGGGATCGCCAGATGCAATCTCAGCTGGAGTTTGCGCAGATGGGAAAAACCCTGACGAGGCAATGGAGCAAAATGCCGCCCGCGCCGGACTCTCACGCATATCTGGCCCGGAAAGGGGTACCGGCCGCCAACGGGGTTCGTCTGGATAAATACGACAACCTGGTGATCCCGTTGCGAAACGGCGACGGCGAACTCCGCACCCTGCAGTACATCAAACCCGACGGCACCAAGAACCTGAAGAAAGGCGCAGAGAAGACCGGCAACTTCTTCGTGGTGGGCGGTGAGCTTAGCCCGCAGCGTCCCGTGCTTTACGCAGAAGGTTATGCCACGGCCGCCAGTCTGCATCTCGCCACCGGAATGCCCGTTGTGATGACGATGGATGCCGGCAATCTGGTGACAGTGTCACGAAATCTGAAGGCACGCTACCCGGACAGTCACCACATTATCCTGGGCGAAGACGACTTCACCAAAACCAATACCCGGGGTGAGCAGGATAACAAGGGCGCGAAAAAGGCGCAGGAAGCCGCTTCGGCTATTAATGGCGTTTACATCATCCCGTCCTTCACCGAAAGCGAACGCACACAGGCATTCGCCGGTACCGCCGCCTTCAGCGATTTTAACGATATTCACGTAGCCAGAGGGCTGGAAGCGGTACGCGAACAGCTGGCCCCGGTATTCGACGAACTCATTCCCGACTGGCGTCAGTCCTTTACGGAGACTCACAGCATGCCTGACAACGACATCCGGCAGGATGAACCTGCCGTTCCATTCCCCGATATCTCTGACTACCCGGACTTCGGTGACGATTTTCAGGGGGAGTTTACGCCGCCAACGGAGGTATATGTACCGCCGGAGCCCGCACCTGAACTCGTAGAGCCAGAAGCCCCAGCTTCGCCACCGGCGCCGACGACCAATGAAGAAGCCTCTCTTTCACCTTCTCCAGAAGATCTGGCCTCACCAGCGCAGGCGCTATCCACAGAGCCCGCCATCCCGGTAGCAGAAGAAATCTCCCCTGCAGACACGTCGTCTTTAACCGCGACGGACAGCTCTCATGTGGCCAGCGCCGACCTGCAGAATGCACCCCAGGCTGACGTCGCCAGTGCGGAGACGTCACCGTCCGTCAGCCCCCCGGCACCGGATAGCGTTGCAGAGGCACTGCGGGCTGATGCCGGCATTCCGCCGGTCACAGAGGTACCGTTAGAGCCCGCGCCTTCGAAGGACGAACCGCCACAGCCGGCCGCGGCAGACGTCGATCCTGCCGCTCAGGAAAATGGCTTTTCACTCACCTTCGGTCGCCTGCCGGGAGATGTCAGCCCTGAAGGACCGGAAGTGGCACGCATCAACCTGGATGAGCTCCTGCAGGGACTGACCAGCCGGCAGGAAGGCCGAACCTGGGTATACGCGCTCGATGGAGAAGATGCCTTCCGGGATTATGGCGATCGCATCGTAATGGCCACGCCGCAGGCCAGTGAAAACGACCGCATGATCTTGGCCGCACTGCTCTCAGCCAAAGCCAATCAGCGCGGTGCCGTAGAGGTTACCGGCAGCCCGGAGTTCATTCAGCGCACGCTGACGCTGATTGCCGATCACAACATCGAGGTACATCTGAAAAACCCGCAGCAGCGCGAACAGTTTGAAGCCCTGCTGCAGGCCAGAGCCGCTGAGGCAACGGCGAAGAACGGTATCAATATCAGCACGCCCGGGCAGGAAGCAGCACCATCACCTGCTGCGAATACACCGCCAGCAGCACCCGGGGCAGCACCGGCCGCCCCCGGAAATGGCACCGCCAGTCAGGCCACGCCGAAGGCTGCTGAACCCGCAGCCCCAGAAATGAGCGTCTTTGAGAAAGAGACGCTGAGAACGGGACTGACCGGCAAGCTGCTTGAATCCGGACGGGCGCCCTACCAGTTCGACAAAGCCAATACCGAGAGTTTTTACGTCCAGCTGCGTACAAAAGCCGGCAACAAAACCTACTGGGGCGTGGAGCTGGAGCAGGCGCTGAAGGACAGCGGCCAACAACAGGGCGATATCGTGAAGCTGCAGTATCTGGGTAAGCAACCCGTGACAGTCAACGCTCCGCTGACGGACAAGGATGGGGTGGTCATCGGATATGAACGCCAGGAGAAACACCGCAACCACTGGTCATTGACCCCCGCTCAGGACAACCGCCTGCTGGTTGCTGACCGCCACCACGTCGCACCGGCAGCGCTGTCTGCCTATGACGGCAATGCCTTCTGGCAGCTACAGCAGCAGGTGGTTAAGGCGGCCGCCCTGTCACTGTCGCTTGCATCGCCGAATGGTCACGGCCTGCTGTACACCGGGCCGGACGGTGAGGGACAAAAACCGCCGCAATCACCGCCGGAAAATGCCGTGGTACCGGCCATATCCAAAGCGGCGGGTTCGGTGGTCATGCATGCGGCAGGCGCCGATGGTGAACTGCTGGCACACCTGGTGAAAGCCCACGGCGATTACCTGCAGGGCGTAATGCGTCATGAGGGCGAACTTCGCCACGTGCTGGCACGGATATGCACCGGCGCCAACGGCAATACCTGGCTTGCCGTGAATACCGTCTCCGATTCCGGCGCGCTCGCGCTGATAGGTCACGGCTCGGCCGTGAACGTCGTGAAGAACGGCGAAGCGCTGCGGGATACCTTCGCTTTTCAGCTCAAAGGGAAGGACGCACCGAAATTTGCCGTTCCCCTGGTCTCACCGGAAAAGCTCCCGCCGGCCCTGCACAGCAAACTGGGGTTCGACAAGCCCTGGACACCGCCGAAAGCACCGGAGCCGGAGCAGGCACCCCGGGCGCAGGTTAAGCCGGCCAATCAACCGCAACCCATGTGAGGACCTCATGCGTAAAATGCTCTGTACCACCCTGTTGTTCCTGGCGTGCCTTCCTGCCGCCGATGCCGCTTCCTGTCGTGCCGGTACGGCCGCAAAGGCGGGCAGTGAGGCCGGTTATAATCGGGCTAAAGAAGCCGCCGACGCCTGGTCACAGCGCCAGAACAACGTCACCGCGTCACTGGGAGACTGCCTGGGGAACATTTCCACCACCATTACGGCCCCGACATTTCCCAATCTGACCGACATCATGAATCAGATTGGCCAGAAAATTTGTCAGGCAGCCCGTGACAAAATCAGTGACTACGTCCCTCCGACCATTGACCCCTGGGGAGACTATGCCTCTGGTAACGGCCTTTCGTCCTACAGCTCGGGAACGACATCCATTCCCGTCACCACGCCATCGTCCAGGACGGCCACAGACAGTGGCCGTTCTTTTATCTCACTGAACTGACGGAAACTATCCAGTGACGAAACAATCTGCCGCCTCCCCCGGGGAGGCTTCTTTTGCTAAAGCTGAAATGAATCCAGAGCATGAGCGTATGGCTCCGTTCATGGAGGCGCTGCAGCTGCATAAAGACAGGATGCTGAACGCCTCCTTTGCCCGTAAGTGCCTAGCGGTCGCTCTGGTGTCCGTCTCCTTCAATCTGGTGCAGTTTCCGGTTAACGCCTGGCTTGCCTGGCAGGTGGCACATCCTCCGGTGAAATACTTCGCCACGCTCAACGGCAGCGTGCTGGCGCAGTACCCGACGTCAGAGCCCGCCTATAGCGACGATGACGTGATTGCATTTGGTGACAAGGTGGTACGCAGCGCCTTCCAGCTCGACTTCAAAAACTTCCGCACGCAGATAAGCGATCAGCAGCAGAAGTTTTCCGAAGACGGCTTCAGGAGCTACTACAGCGCACTGACAAACTCGAACCTGTTTTCAAAGGTGAAAACGGACAAGCTGCTGATGTCGGCCAACGTCACCCGCAAGGGGATGATTTACCGTCGCGGCCGGGAAGGTCAGGGTGGACCTTACATCTGGGAAGTTCAGTATCCCGTCACCCTGAGCCTCGATGGCCAGACCCGCAGCCTGCCACCCCAGAACTTCATTTTTACCATCCGTATTCAGCGCACCGACGTCAGGCTCAAGCCTGAAGGAATCGAAGTGGCCTCCGTGGTCACCCGGGATACCCGCTAAATCTTGTCAGGAAACCTCATGAAAATTCGACTTCTCACGACAGCATTATTGCTCTTGTCGGCAGGCCCCGTGCTGGCTGCTGATTGGGCTGATGCCCGAACAAACACCCCCACGACGGCGCTACCACCCGCCCCTGCTGCACCGACCAATCCACCGGCGGCGGCGCCGCAAAGCGAACCGGAAACGGACATCACCGCGCCGTTACGTCAGTCTCCGCCGGCGCCACCATCCGCAGCGGAAGCCTGGGCTATCGGGCAGGCCGCCCCGCTCAACCGAGGTGAAATTGAAAACGTCAGCCGGGCCGTCGATGACGCCAGCCGCGGGAGGGCCTGGCAGCCTGCTGATGTGGTCCCTCGCATTTCCACGCTGACGGTGAATCTCTCTCCGGGCGCCTCGCTGCCAGTGCTCAGAACCGCGACGCACCAGGCCAGCACAGTGATGTTTACGGACAACACTGGCGCCCCCTGGCCACTGGCGGCGCCTCCCTATAACGCGAACTCCGATGGCTTCACGGTAAATTACATTCCGGACAGCAGCGTGATGACCGTGCAGGCCCGGCGGCAGTATGACCGGGGGAATGTCACGGTCTACCTGAAGGGACTTGCGGTACCGATTATCGTGGACGTCACCAGCGGTGAGGCAAGTAACAAAGCCGCTTCCCGCGTGATTGATACCCGCCTGGATCTGCGTATCCCACAGCGCGGGCCGCAGGCGAAAAAGATGCCGGCACCACAATCAAAGATTGGCCTGAACGATCCCACGCTGCAGGCTTTTCTCGATGGCGTTCCCCCTAAGGATGCCCGCCGCCTGAAAACCGAAGGCGCAGTCCCTGATACGCAGGTCTGGCAGATGGGTGACGACCTCTTTATCCGCACCCGCAGCGAGCTGCGTGATGCGTTCGAACAGACCCTGTCCTCCGGCGATGGAACCTGGCTGTACAAACTGCCACTGACCCCGGAAGTGGCGTTCTCCCATGCCGGTAAAACGGTCTGGATGACTTTATCTCTGGAGTAAATATGGCCGCTGAAAAAGACGCCCGCCGGGACGTAAAGAAAACCGGCTTAATCATCGTTGGCGGCGGCTTTGCCGCCATTGCCGGGATTTTCTTGCTGGTCTCCTGGCTGAATGCTCCCCCGCCGTCAGTGTCACGGATAAGCGTGGATAAAACGGCGGGGGGAACAGGGAAAACCACGGCTGAAAGCCCGCAATACCAGACCCTGCTCAGAGAAAATAACGCCGACGGGGCTAAACAGGCGATGGCGAACAACACCAGTTTTATCGCCTCCGCCGGCTCCGGTACGGTCCGCCAGGTCCCCCCGATTTCACAGGAGGCCCCGCCTGCACCGCCGGCACCGCGGCAGGAGGAATCCCTGCCACCGCCTCAGCGGATCCAGGCACAGTCGCTCGACCCGGATCGTAAAAAAGCCCTGGAGGCCCTGCTCAAAGAGCTCGTCGCTCAGCGCGGCGCTCCTGCAGGTCAGCTGGCAAGCGTAACCGGACAAGCCCCAGGGCAATCGGCCCAGACTGGCGGCGCACCCGGTGTGGCTGCAGCAAGCCCCTTCTCCGGATGGACGGACAGCCTTTCACCAGCAACGCAAACCGGGAATGCCGCAGGTTCAGGCGGGACAGCCGCTGACCGCATCGTTATTCCTGTCGGCAGTCGTCCGGGCGGCCTGATTGAGACGGCGATTGATTCGGACAACACCGGATCACAGGTGCTGGCCCGCATTCCGGCGGGGCCTTATGCCGGCGCCACACTGACCGCCAATGGCGTCCAGCTTGTCGGCGATGGCGTGTCCATTCACTTCACCAGTATGGACTGGAACAACAACACCTGGCGTATCGATGCCTGGGCGGCCATGCCGGATACGCTGCAGTCATCCGTCGCCTCGTCCGTTAATAACCGCTATGCAACGCGCATTCTGCTGCCGGCGCTGGCTCACGGCCTGGGGTTAGGTGGCCAGCTCTATGCCAGCGCCAATACGCAAATCCTGAGCAACGGATACAACACCATTGAGGGCCGCGTGGGCATGCCGGACGGTAAAGCGGTGGCCGGTACCATCCTCGGCGGGGCGGCCCAGCAGGCAGGTCAGGTCATCAGCAACGACGCGCAAAAAATCCCGGTGAAGCAGGTGCTGGTTGACCGTGGTCAGAGCATCGCCGTGCTGTTTATGACCGCCGTGAAGGAAAGCGACAAAATGATTAAGACCCGTGACGAGCCTGCTGCAGTCAGTCTGCAGCCGGCCAGCCGCATGGTTCCAGCCTTACACCCCTGAAGAGAAACGCCATGAAAGAAAAATATTTCGATTCGGACCTTGAGCCCGGGGCTTCGCCCTTGCCGGAACTTCACCCGGAACCGGAAGCCGAAAAGGCTGAGACGCCGGCCAAAGACAACGACCAGAAAGCCAGACGACAGTTCATGGGCTATGACCTCAGCACGTTGCTGATTGCCGGCGGCGTGCTGGTTGCCATGCTGGTCTATGCCGTCTGGCCGGATGAGCCGCCTCCGCGCGCCTTTGTTCCTGACCATCAGGCGGCACCGGTAACGGTGCCGGTTGTGGAAGAGGTTCCTGCACCTGAACCACCTCAACCCGCAGAGTCTGTTCAGCCCGCCGCCCCCCCGGTTGATGCGCAGGCGCTGCAACAGGTCAGCGAGGCCAGCCAGCAGGGGATAAATGCCCTGAACGATCGGGTCAGCGAGGCAGAACGACGCCTGACGGCGCTTGAGGCCCGGATGAAAGCCGCAGGCACCGTGACCCCCGCCCCGGCCAGCGCTGTCAGCCCGCCGGCAAAACGCGCCGCCGTTAAATCCACGACCACGCGCCGTACATCGACGGTACGGACAGGCGCTGCGAGTCAGCGCAGTACCGGCGTGCAGGGATGGCGAGTGCATACCATTTACCCGGGCATGGCCTGGATAACCCACGGAGGATCCACCTGGTCGGTACAAGCTGGCGATACGCTCAACGGCATGTCCATTCGCAGCATTAATGCCACTGCACGCACCGTCACCACAGACAGGGGCGTTATTCGCCAGGGGGGCTGATGGACGCCATTCAAATCCTGGTACAGGTTGCCGACGGTCTCAAGACCAGCGGTATCCGCCTGATACTGGCCCTGGGTTTTATGTTCGGACTTGGCGGATGCATCTTCACGCTGTTTTCCGTCGCCCAGCGCGCCCGTAGCGGTAAACCGGCCAGCGGGCTTAAAGCCCTGGTGTCGGTCTGTCTCGGCGGCGCCCTTATCGCCCTGCAGCAGATGATGAACAAGGCCGCCCATACCCTGAGCTTTGGCGATGTCTCCTTTGATGCCATCGCCTATGCCCCAGACTCCATGGGTCAGGCCAAACTCGCCATCGATGCCGTACTTACCCTGCTGCGTGCAGTCGGGGTGTTGTTTTTCTTCATGGGGCTGTCCCGTATCCGCCGCTCCCTGGTGGATGGCCACACTGGCCTGTCAGCCCGGGAAGACGTCTCTGCCGGTATGGTGATGCTCATCTGCGGCATTCTCCTTGCCTGTAATCCACAACTGCTCAATGCCCTGCAGAACACACTGCACCTGAGCTGGAATTAACTCCATAAACAAAAGAGGTTTTAACCATGCGTCATTTCACACTGTCCGTTTCCGTTCGTCTCTGGCTGGCTGCGGCTTCTCTGGGTCAGCGTCTTCTCGCCCCGCTGGTCGCGCTCTTGGGCACCCTGACCCTGCCCGCTCACGCGGCTGATGATATTTTTGGGATGATGGATCAGGTGGCCGATGGGGCCGATAACTCGGGAAAAAGCCTGCTGAAACTGGCGAAGTTTGGGGGGATTGGTCTCGTTATCATTGGCGTTGCTCTTTGGGTAGCCAAGAAAAAGAACCCGCAGATTGGTTGGGGCTGGGTCCTGACCTGTATCGGTGCCGGCTGCATCATGATTGCCATCGACCAGTTCATCAAAAAAGGTCAGAGCACCATTCAGCTGAACCCGGTTGATGTGGGTTAATGTCATTCCCCGGCGCGCTGGCGCCGGGGTCCTGCTTTACAGGAGGTTATCTTGAACCGATTCCCGGAGGTCAGTTTCCTTTACCCCGTTCAACTGGAGCCCTGTCCGCCCGACGACAGTGACACAACGCTCCCGTCCCTCAACCTGAAAGCACCTGAGGCCACGGTGCTTTGCCAGTGGCTCCTTCCTGTTGTTCCCGAGTTTTACCACTGCGGGATCACTGCCGATGCCGGCTACGACTGCAACGTCTGGCTGCTTCCCCTGGCCTCTCTGACAAAACAACTGGAACAGCTGACGTCAGACCAACGTGATGGCACCATGCTGACAGAACCGCTGACAAAAGCCTGCCGCCGCTGGTCCCGCCATCACGTCACGCATCTGCGTCTGACTGCCGCCATACGTTACCGGCACTTTGACATCGAGCAGCAGGTCTGGGGGCATGAGCATGCCGGGCATAACCCGGCCCTGCGCCAGCGTGCAGCAAAGCTCACCGGTGATGCCTGTAAGTTTTGCGGACACGTCAGCGTCAGTAACCTGCCGGCATTTCTGGACAACAATCCGGAAAACACCCAGGACGATAATGTGACTGTCGCCTGTAGCGTATGCCTGTGCAGCCGCCATCTGAATCGCCTGGGCGCGAATGATGGCGTGATGGTTTACCTGCCTGAGATCGCGCCGGCGGACATCAGCCGGCTGATAAGAACGGTGGTGGCCGCCCGACGTGACGGAGACCAGCGCCAGCAAAATGGCGCCGCAATGATCCTCAACTGGCTTGCGGCGCACCGGGCTGAGACAGAACGCTTTTGGGGAACCAGTCATCCGGGTGAGTTTGGTCAGGCTCTGCAGCAGTCATCACCGGTACTGCGGGAGTCGCTGCAACAGCGTCTGCGCCATATCGTCCTCATCCCGAATCCGGACATCGTCGCCGCCCGTTCGTCCAGCCTGAGCCTTCCACCAGGTCAATGGACGTCCCTGTACAACAAGTACTGCCGCCAGTCCTGACGGCGCTATCAGAGAAAGTTGATATGAAAAACCCACTGGTCTCCGCGCTGGAATGCGTGGAGGAAGCCATTGCCTGGGCCTCGCGCTACGCGCTGGGCCAGGACTTTACCCGTTACTGCGATCTGCGCACCACCATTGGCCTGACCGATGACGATCGCAAACGTCGTCCTGGCATGGCTTCACCGTATATTTTCCTCACGGAAGAAGGCCACTATGCCAGCGTGTTCGAAATCGAGGGAACCTACTGCGCGTTCAATGAAGAGAAGGCCATCACGGAAGAAGAAAGGCGGGATAAAGCGCTTTTCAGTAACTACATTTCGCACCTGACCACCCTGCTGACCAGCGAGTTTAAAGAGCCCGGACGTAAACTGAGTTTCGTCTTCGAATGCGATCCGGATAAAGCACGGGCTGAACTGAAGAAACTGCTGGCTCACCAGTACCGCAGCCTGAAGCGTATGGGCCTCGACCTGACCGATATTCTGGATGAGCGTATTGAAAAAATGGCGCCCTTTATCGCCAGAGAGCGTGCGTTTCTTGTGGTGTACACCGCCCGTGAAGCGCTGTCCACGACCGAAATACGCGATGAAGAAAAGCGACGCGAAACCTTAGTGAAGAAAAGCCCGGGGGCGCGCTATGGCCAGAATCCGGTGTTCCAGGCGCTGGAAGGGCTGAAAATCCGCCACGACACCTTCATTACGATGCTGGAAAACCAGTTTGGCAAGGGCGACTTCGGTACCCGTATCCGCCTGATGAACGCTCATGAGTTTGGACTGGCGTTACGTGAGGAAATAGAGCGCGACAGCACGTCAGAATCCTGGCGGCCATATCTGCCCGGGGATATGAAGTGGCCGCATGGGCGTCCTAAGGGTAACGACCATTCCACGCTACTGGCGCCTCATCTTCACTATCAACTCTTCAACAGCGATCCGGTGATTGATGGCAACTTTATCAAACATGATAACCACTGGCACACCACACTGGCACTCTCGCTGGGGCCTCAGCAGCCGGAAACGTTCAGCCAGCTGTTTGACAAAATCAACCGCCACCTGCCCTGGCGTATCCGTATGGATTTGATGCCCGGTGGCGTCAAAGCGCTGGGCGGAAAGAGAACCATCCTGAGCCTGGCCGGCCTGCTGCCGCCGCTGCGCCCGATCTACAATTCGGTTCAATGGCTGGATGAGGCGGATAAAAGCATGCCGGTCTGTGTGATGACAATATGTGCCAGCACCTGGGCCCGGGATAAGGAAACGGCGAAGCGTAACCGCACCCTGCTTCAGAAAGCCCTCCAGTCCTGGGGCATCTGTGAGGTCACAGGGACATTTGGGGATCCGGCCCGGGCCTGGGCCTCCACCCTGGTGGGGGCGAACGCACTCAGCATCCCGTCACTGATGTATCCGCCGCTCTCAGCGGCGCTGGCATTGCTCCCCCTGCAGCGACCGGCAACCCCGTGGGCAGATGACGCCAGCATTGTGTTTGCCACCCCTGATGGTAAGCCCTTCCCGGTGAAACTCGCCAGCAACCTGCAGACCAAATTCACGGAGATCGTTGCCGGTGAGCCGGGTACCGGGAAGTCGGTGGCCCTGGGGGCACTCAGCGAGGCCATCTTATTCTCAGGCCAGAGCAGCCTGCCGTTTCTGTCCTACGTCGATAAAGGTTTCTCTGCTCAGGGTCTGGTTAGGCTCATTCGTGACGCGCTGCCCAAATCCCGTCAGAACGAAGTGGTCGGCATGGTGCTGGAAAACAGCCGCAAGCACTGCAAGAACCCGTTTGACGTCCAGATCGGCATGAAATACCCGCTGACGCCGGAAAAGGAATATCTGCTCAGTATCTGCGAAACACTGTGCGTCAACCCGGAAACCGGCACTCCGCCGAACTCACAGGACTGCCGGCAGATCCTCAGCCGGGTTATCGATACGGCCTATGAGACAAATGCCAGCCTGACACCAGTTCGCTATGCCCAAACGCTGGAGCCTCTGGTCGATGATGCGCTGGAAAAGACCGGTATCCGCCATGAGTACGACGACAACTGGTGGTCAAAAGCCACCTGGTTCGAGGTCAGGGATTTACTTTTTTCCCGCGGAGAAATGACCGCTTCCACCCGCGCCCATTATCAGGCCATGCCGGAGCTGAGTGACCTGCAGGTCTACCTCAATGACGAGGACGTCCGGATGCAGTACGGCACCATCACCCGCGAAGGCAGTGGCGAAACGCTGCTCTCCTATATCAGCCGCTGCCTGTCGGATGCCTTACGCACCTACAAAATGCTTTCCGGTCGTACCGTGTTTGAACTTAACCCGGACACCCGCGTGATAGCCATTGACCTGAACAACGTGGTTGGCGGCAAAACCCGTGCCGGTCAGGTCAAAACCGGGCTGATGTATCTCTATGCCGGCCAGCTGGCCGCCGGGCATTTTGAGCTGCCGCAGTACCGCAATGAGCTGATGCGCGAACTGCCGGAAATGTACCAGCCATTTCATCACGAACGACTGACCCAGCTGGCGCAGGAGGTGAAAACCAAGATTTACGACGAGCTGCACAACGCCAAGGACATCCCGTTTATCATGAATAAGCTGGTCACCCAGGACCTGGAGAACCGCAAGTTCTTCATCCGTACCGTGCTGAGCTCTCAGTATCTGAACCACTTCCCGCACGAGATCCTGAGGTCGGCCAACAGCCTCTATCTGATGCAGGTCAGCCACGAGGATCTGCCATTGCTGACCGAGCATTTTGGCGTGCCGGCGCATACCGCGCAGACGTTTCGTCATATTGGCTCTGGTGCCTCCCCTGACGGCAGCGGTACCCACTTCTTGGCGTGCTTCCGCCTGAAAACCGGCAGAGTGGTGCAAATCCTTAAAAACACCCTAGGCCCCAAGGAGCTATGGGCGCTCAACTCAACCCCGAAAGATGCCGCATTACGCGACCAACTGTATGACCTGCTCGACGGTCGCAAGGCCAGAGCTATCCTGGCTGAAGCCTTCCCGACCGGCAGCGCCGTCAACCTCATTGACCTGCGCCAGAAAGAAGCGCGAGAAACCGACCACGGTAACGTGATTAACCGACTGGCCAGCGAGCTGATTGCTTCACGCGGCCTGCAAATCTGATTAAGGCGAACCCATGAATAAACGACTACTGGCCGTCACTATCGGTGGCCTGCTGCTGTCCCCGTTTTATAGTTCAGCTTATACCGTCAATGTTAATAGCAGCATACCTATCACCACAGAGGTGGTCCCTCAACTAAGTACAGCGAACGCAACCCTCGGCAGCATTCTCTCCACCAATCAGCAGATTGGCGGCGCCATCAGTTCAGGCAACGACAAGATTGCGGCCATGATCCAGCAGTCAACGGAGAACATGCAGCAGTACGCCACCTATGCGCAGCAGGTACAGAACCTGGAGCAGGCCAGGCGCAGCTACACCGTGCCGGACAGCATCTGCAGTGAGTCTGCCTCCGGGCAGGCTTCGCAGGTAGCCCGCCAGTCAGCGGCAAAACAGTCCTCGCTTGCCAGCGGCGGGGGCGTCCGAAACGGTGCCATCAAAAAGGCCCTGTCATCCAAACCCGACGTGCCGGAAAAGGGCCTGTTTGCCACGGCAGAAATCCACCGGAACTACTGCACAAAAGAAGATGCGGACGCCTGGGGCGACCTCTGCAGCGGTGAATCAGCGTTACCGGGAGGGGATAAGGAAGTCCGGTCGTTACTGGCCGGCGCCGGCCCGGAAGACAAGGCCCCGGAGCTGACGTTCAACCAGGAGCAGACGGATGCGGCAATGATGTACCTCAAAAACTCGGTCCGCCACAGCCCCGGCCGCGCCCTGAAAAAGGGGGAAGTGAAAACCGACAGCGGCCGTCAGTACATCGGGATGATGACAGAGCATGATGCCATCCAGAGCGCGGCGGAACAGCCTCAGTTAGCGATGGTGGCCGCCAGCCAGCCTAACGAGGCCACGAAGGATGTTCTGGCTGAAGCGCTCCAGACGCCATCGAGCAAGGCCTGGTTTGATGAGAATGCGTCAGCGGAAGCAAAGCGTACCGGCATGATGTCGTTGCGTGAGTTTGAGTCCTTCGAAGTCAATCGCCGGTATGCCAATACCGATTACCAGGCCGACCTGCAGGCGATGGACGGTGACAACCTCCTGCGTGAATCCATCCGTATTCAGAGCCTACAGACCGCCCTGCTTTTGGGCATCAAACAGCAGCTGCAGGAGAACGCCATTATCTCTGGCCAGCAGTTGAGCCTGGAAGGCGTTCAATACTATGAGCCTCGCCTGGCGCAGAAACTGCAGCAGGCCTCAGCCGGAGCAACCCGACAATGAGCAATGTAAAAGAACTTATCTCCTCTGCCATGACAGATGTTTCAGGTTTCTCTGAACCGCCTGAGAAGAACGGTGGTGAAAATACGCCACCGAAGAAGAAACCTAAACGAATCGCCTGGAAGACGGCCAATCTGGTCCTCCCGCTTTGGGAGGCCGGCCGAATGATCCATGCAGCCCGCTACGCGGCGGAAAAGAACGCGGAACGTTTTCAACGTATCTGGCCAGAGAAGGCCCAGCAAAATAAGAACGTACTCAGCTTCGATGAAGCGGTTGCCGCCAGCGGGCACAGCCGGGAGGTGCTGATACAGAGATACCTTTTATCAAAACGCATATTGCTGGTCATGTTTCTGCTCGCGTCAGGATTAGCCCTTCTGCTCCCCGTAACCACACTGGCAACGATGGGCACCGGTGCCGGCATAGTACTGGTCAGAATGCTGAGCCTGACATTCACGATCTCAGCATTTGCCGGCATGCTGTTTGTCTTCGCGATGAAAAACCAGCTCCGTATCTGGCAGCTCACAACCAGTGAGCTTGGTTCGTTTGCACTGTGGCGAACAAAACGCCCCTGGTTCAAAGACATCTTCAGCTGGCGTTCGCCACTCTGATCTTCTCCCTCGCCATCCTCAGGATGTGCATTCTGTTCGTTACGGAAACCAATATGAAAAGACTGCTACTGTTACTGGCTGCTTTCGCGCTGGTCGGTCTGTCGTTGCCGGCATTTGCAGACAACATCAACTATGACACGATCAGCGGCGCAGCAACGCGCACGACCGACCTTTCCCGTCAGCTGCTTATCATGGTCTATGGCGACGTGGTGAATAATCCCCTGCAGCCTCAGAACGTCAGCTTTATTGGCCAACTGTACGGCGTATTCAATGCCATCATCGCAGGCCTGGCGTTTATCTGGTTTATGGGGATCACACTGCGGGCCACCGTCCTGACCGGCAACCGCGGCAAAGTCTTTGGTCGTGGTAATACAATGATGGCGCCGGTCTCGTCCCTGGCGGGTTTTATGGCCCTGGTACCGACACCTTCTGGCTGGTCTATATCGAATCTGGCGTTCCTGTGGATGTCATCAATTATGGGGGTAGGAAGCGCCAACCTGCTCACTGATAAAGCGGCTGACGCCATTATGGAAGGTCAGTCGATGATAATGCAGCCCGTAGCCGGCGAAACCATCACAGCAGCCCGGGGTATCTTCGACATGTACCTGTGTAAAGCAGCGATGAATACCGAACAGGCAGAAATGCACCAGTCCGGCAGCAGCAGCACGCCGCCAATGTCAGAGCAACGTACTTCTGACGGCCGTGAGATACGTATTTCAAACGGCAGCGCCTTGTGCGGCAGTGCCAAACTGCCGGAAACAACCGACGGTGGCTCCTGGTTCTCTTTTAACGTCCCGATAAATTCCGGCCCGCTCGAAAATGCCCAGATGAATGCTTTTACCGCGATGAACAGTTCGCTCTCACAGAGCGCGGATAACTTTGTCAGCGCCTGGCGTAGCTACCAGGATGGAGGGCAAGGTCGGCTTCCGGATGCAGAAGCGGAGATTCAGCAGGCGGCACGCCAGTATGAAGACACGATTACTGCAGCAACAGCAAGCGTGGACAATGAAGGTACAATCCGCAGCGAGCTCGCAAACTATCTGAAACAAAGCGGCTGGATTTCGTTGGGCGCCTGGTATCAGTCCTTCGCAACGGCTAATCAGAAAGTAAACAGCATTGCTCATAAGAGTCCGGTAGTCACCGGCCCCTCAAATATCGGCGAAGTCGGGGTGGGTAAACTCAGAGAAGAGATTCAAACAGCATTGTTGGCACAACGTAAGAACTCAACATACACGCCACCGCTAGGGTCTGCAAATGCTGCTGGAAATGAGAATATTGATGACGTACAGAATGCTAACGATGCCATAACAAAGGTAATGACCAACGGTCAATGGTTGACGAGTAAAATCATTGAAAATGTAATGAACGACGGTAATGATGCATCCACACAAGTTAACCCTCTGCTTAAGATGAAAGCTATTGGTGATTATACTTTAGTTGGTGCTCAAGCCACATTCACTGCGTTTACAGCAGCTAAAGCATTTGTTGACTGGGCTTCGGCCGATGGTAATGGTTTGACCAAAATTATTAATACCGTAACAGGTGCCGGGTATATTGCCAAAAGCGTGATGGGATCTATTTCCCCGGTGGTGTACTTTATATTGTTTATCCTGCTGAGCGTTGGTTTTTCACTTTCCATTTTCCTGCCTTTTATTCCATTAATTTACTGGATAACGGCCTGTACATCCTGGCTTGGAAGCGTACTCATTGGAACCACGGCAGGTTCGCTATGGGCCGCAACACATATTGGCACTGAAGAAGATAAAGGCAGCCGTGCCAACTACGGCTACATCTTTTTGATTGATGCTGCCATTCGACCGTCGCTTATGGTGTTCGGGTTCTTTTTCGCCAGCCTAGTCGTCGTGGCTATCGGTACATTACTGAACATGTTAATCACCCCAGCGCTGGCAAACGTGCAGGCAGATTCCGTGACCGGCCTCGCGAGCATTATCGGCATTCTGATGATTTATGCCCGAATGTGCACCACGCTGGTCTCTTCTGCATTCAGCCTTCAGGTCTACTTACCAGATTATGTTATTGCCTGGTTAGGTGGCCGTGAAGCCGCACAGATGATGAAAGGAGCCGTTGAGTCCGCCCGCAGCATGTTTGCTGGCTTTGGAAGTAAAGCAGGTCACGCGCCAGGGCTGAAGAAAGTAGATGCAGTAAAACCAGGAGGGGATGCTAACGGCTTTAAATAGTGTTACGCCCGGTACATAAAAAAGACTTAAAAACAGGTCATTTTATGATATAATTTGACCTGTAAAGCAGTCTCATATCAGGAGGGGTTATGCCCAACATCATTCATAGTGATACAACAGCCAGTGTCAGTGAGCTGAAGAAAAACCCAATGGCCACCGTCAATTCTGGTGCAGGCTTTCCTGTGGCAATTTTAAACCACAACCAACCGGCCTTCTACTGCGTACCAGCCGAACTGTATGAACAAATGCTTGACTACATTGATGATCAGGAGCTTTCTAAACTGGTTCAGAAACGTAGTAAGCAGGCCTTACACGATGTGGATCTGGATAGCTACCTATGACATATCGGGTAAAGTTCAGAACGGATGCCTTGAAAGAATGGAATAGCCTTGATAAGGCTATCCAGCAGCAGTTCGCCCGTAAGCTCAAGAAGTGTGCAGAAAACCCTCATATCCCCTCCGCGAAGCTCCGGGGAATGCCCGATTGTTATAAGATAAAACTACGGGCATCTGGCTTTAGACTGGTTTATCAGGTTATTAATGACGAATTAATTATTGCTGTGGTCGCCGTGGGTAAGCGGGAACACAGTGAGGTTTACAAGCTGGCCAGCAAACGGCTCAGATAAATATCAGGAAGATAACTATGACAGTTAAACACATCGATACGTACAGTAAAAACTGGCCTGTAGCCGCAGCAGGTATATTGTCTTTTGGTTATTTAATTTTCATTTTGCCAATTCACATTGGATGGGCCGGATTTAACTTCGCATATCGTGACATTATTTTTAACGGATTGCGTCAAAAGGATATACCTCTCACATTATTTCTATGGGTAACTTTAGCGCTTACTCTGGCGTTAACCACCTATTCTATAGTTAAACAGAGATCAAATATTAAGGCCTTTACCTCTTTCTTCAGGGAATCAGAATTATGTGCCCCTTCACCGCAGAACATTGCGATGAATCGTACTGGATGGGGCTACCTGGGACTTGATACCAAGAAAGGGACGCTGCTTTACATCAATCACCCCAACACAACCATTTTCAACTTCTTCTTTCCACGGGATGTTCGGGTCATGGGATTCGGCATGTACGACTGGAAATCCATTGAAGTGGAAGGTAACAAGCTGACTATTTACACCGGTAACCCTGAACTCCCGTCAGTTTCTATAACCACCGGTAAAGCTGGCCAGATGCTGGAAAAAATCAATGCGATGCGTAACCAGAACTGGATCTATGAATACAACATTCCAGGTTGTGTTGAAGACCAGGCACCGAAGATTGCTGAAAGAAACGGCATCAACCTGGTTCTGCCACCAAAATAATTCGTAAGCTGCTCTCACCCCCCTTCATCAGAGGCACTCTTTTCAGAGTGCCTTTTCTTTTGCATTCGCACGACCAAGGTACCCTATGACGCAACCACCCCGCAATGACGTCCGGTCACATGACTGGTCAATGGCTGTGGTCGGCGGCTTTATCACGCTGATTATCGCAGCCCTGTTTTTTCGGCAGCTCACCGTCGAGACCTGCACCACCCTGCTCTACTGGCTATGGAGTATCGTCGATTTCCCTCGTACTCATGAATATGCTGCCTGGCGTATTAACCTTCTGGCCAGAACGCACAATAACGCCCCGGACGTTACCTGGGGCGAGTTCTTTGCCGTAATGGACGTCACCGCAGGCATTCTCATGATTGCACTGGTCCCGCTCATCATTACGGGGATTATCGCCGTTCGCCGGCACCAGGTAAGCCGGACTCGACGCGATATTTCAATCCAGACGCTGCCCCACATAATGTCTGCTTTCTCACCATCCATTATTCCGGCGCTGACCTACGGTGATAAAAAGCAGCAGCTGCTGAACGTGGATCCTGAAGAACATCGCAGCGCACAGACACCGGATGAGTTCGCCATCGAGCACAAACTGGTCGTTAACCAGCGTCTGCGCCGGGATGTGGCTCAGGAGTTGTTCATCGCCCAGTTGGGCACCCCGTTGCCCAAAGTAGCAGCCGGCGACGACGTATCCCCCCTCTTCAGCGCCTTCAATGACCATGAACGGGCAATGTTCGCCATCTTCGGTTTGCAGCACTTCATGGACAAGCGTAAAGACGCCGAAGGATTGCTGGATGCGCTCAACCGCTCCACGCTGAAAGCAGACCGCCGGTACCGGAACAAAATCGGCTACCCGAATCTGACACTGGCCAACGGCGCATTCGAAAAAGTGATTGCCACAGAGCAGGCCCGGAGCTTCATCAGGCAGTACGGCTATATCCGTACTGCCATCTCGGCGCTACATGACAACGATCTGCACTTGCCTATTCGCCGCTTCCGCTGGCTGAAAGGTCTCGATCGCTCACTCTGGTACACCCTGGCGTCTACCGGTCGCCCCTGGCCATTTGTGGAAGCTGCCGGTGTCGTCAGCCAGGCCCACTGGGAAACACTGGCAGCACGTTACCGGGTTCGCCTTAACCACCCCATCATGAGCCTCGCGCTGGATGGTCTGGAGGCCGATTTGCGGAACATCGGGGCCGTCGTTGACGACACTCCAGGAACGGTTCGCTCACCTGTTGAAGAGGAGGACGACGTTGATGATGACGATGAAGATCCCGACCCGGCAGCAGGCCAACCTCACGCACACCGCCACACCCATTCCTTACGCCCAAAAATGAGATAACCCATGTCAGAGCAAACCATTTTCAATATCAGCACCGAAATCCACGACCAGCACCTGCAGGTCCGTCTTAACGACAGCAGCCTCTTTTGTCTGAATATGCCGACCGCCGAGCGTTATCAGCTCACCCTGGAGCAGGATGCCGGGAAATACGTTATCTGGATGCGCCAGAGCAATAATGGTTTTGCCCGTCTTTTCTCGACGGAAGACCCGGATCTCGCCAGCCTGATTATGAACACCACGGCCGATGTGCTCACACGCATGGCCATGGCCACCAACCCGGTTCGGAAAGCCCCCTCTGTCTTATCGTCGAAGTGGAAATGGTTCGCCCCTGGCGTCCTGTGCCTTGCCCTTGCAGCAGCCTGGCTGGCGCCGCAGCTCAGCGGACCGGTAAATATGCCGGTCCCCGCCCCGCAGACCGCTTCCGTTCCTGAGGTATTACAGGCTCAGCCTGCAGCAACTACAGCTGCAGTAGCCCCGGTAGTATCGGTACAGCAGGCCCCGCTGGCGCAAGTCCCGCAGGTTCAGAACAACAATCATTCCCTCTCTCCGGAAGCAGCCGCTGAGGCTCGGGCATTGCTCGCAGAACGACTCAAAAATGGTGCAGCAAAGCAGGAGTTCACTGTTCGCCTGTCCTCTGGCCACGAACGCTCGCTTTACATCTTCCTTGATCCGGAATGCCCAAACTGCCGCATCTTTGAGCCGACCGTCCATGCTCTGGCAGAAGACTACAACGTGGAGATTTTTCCGGTGACGCTGATTGGCAAAACCCGCACGGCAGACGAGGTGGTGCCCCTGCTCTGCGCCGCACCTGAGAAGCGCGCGCAGATGTGGAAGGCCCTGAACGACACCGGCGCCGGCATGCTCAACCTAACCGAGAAAGAAAAACCGGGTATCGCACCGGCCGCCTGTGATGCCGGCAAGCTGGCCCTGGCGCGCAACGATCTGGCATTTGAGCTGTATCGCATGCCGGGGACACCGACGGTAATCAGCGATGACGGCCGCATGATCCCGCTGCAGGCCATGGCCAGTGATGCGGCGCTGAAATCATTCCTCGATACCCGCCAGTAAGGAGGCCTTAATGGATTTAAAAGGACGTCACGGTCCTGTGGACAGTTGGCGAATAAGCCGGCTGGTTCACGGTCAGTTGGCTGAGCGCATATTCCTGGCACCGGCTACCGTGCAGCTGCTACTGGTGTTTTCTCTGCTTGCTGGCGCCTTATGGCCAGCCACATTGTTGTTATCCCTGCCGCTCAGCACCATCCTGCTGGTCGCATTTAGCGACCAGCGCTTTCGCTTACCGCTGCGGATACCGATGGATGTCGGAGGACTGGACCTCTCGACGGAGCGCGAGCTCAGCTGGAACATTCCGCTGCTCAACCTGAACCTGCCCAAAATTGTCCGGGGAAAATCAGAGGGCACGCTGTGCCTGGGGACAGCACGAAAGCAGGACAGAGGCAGGGAGTTGTGGCTACAAACCTCTGACGCCCTGCGCCATATGCAAATTATGGCCACCACCGGCGGCGGGAAAACGGAAACGCTCTACAGCATGTACCTCAATTCTCTGTGCTGGGCACGCGGCTGCTGTATCTCTGACGGTAAAGCACAGATAGACCTCGCCGTCGCCACCTGGTCGATGGCCAGACGCTTTGGTCAGGAAGACGACTGGCACGTCCTGAATTTCATTACCGGTAGCGATGACAAGTTCAAAAAGTTGTTACTCGGTGATAAGTCCCGACCGCAGTCGAACGGCACCAATCCTTTCGCTTACGGGAGTCCGACCTTCATCACCCAGCTGATGGAATCTTTACAACCGGCAGGCAACGGGAGCGATGAAGGGTGGAAAGACAAAGCGCGCGCCATGATGAACGCGCTGATTTACGCCCTGTGCTACAAACGGGCCAGGGACAACATTCTGCTGACGCAGGACGTCATTCAGTCCTATCTCCCGCTGGTTAAGTTTGTGGGGCTCTACCGTGAAGCGCTGGAACAAGGCTGGCACGTGGAAGGCTACAAGCCGATGGAAAACTATCTGGCCAACCTTGCCGGCTTTGATATGAACCTGATTAGCCGTCCGGGAGAATGGTCCCAGGGCGCGCTGGACCAGCACGGGTACCTCATCCAGCAGTTCACCCGCATGCTCAGCATGTTCAACGATACCTATGGCCATGTCTTTCCCAAAAACGGCGGGGACATCGATATGCAGGATATCCTGCACAACGACCGCACGCTGGTTGTGCTCATACCGGCTCTTGAGCTTTCCGATAACGAAGCGGCCACGCTGGGCAAACTCTATATCTCTGACATCAGGATGAACATCGCCAAAGACCTGGGTAACAAGATTGAGGGTTCGCCGGAGCACACGCTGACCGTGAAGAAGTTCGCCAGCAGGTTTCCTTTCATGCTCCTGTGTGACGAGGTGGGCTACTACTTCGCACCAGGTCTGGAGAAACTGGCCGCCCAGATGCGAAGCCTGCGTTACATGCTGGTTATCCTTGGCCAGGATCTGCAGGCCATGCTGAAGCACGGGAAAGAAGTGCATTCCGTTAATGCCAACCTCGGCACCAAACAGTTCATGAAAACGGAGGATACGGAAGACACCCTGAAGATGATCCGTGCGGTCGGAGGTACTGGTCAGTACGCAGAGCAGCGCACCATGGAGCGGACCAGTATGGGGAGCTATCAGGACGTTGACCGCGTGGAGTTTCGCGACAAGGACAATATCCAGTTGGATGAGCTCAAGTCGCTGAAGGAAGGTGAAGGCATCATCGTGTTTGAGGACCAGCAGGTCCGCAGTAACTCCATCTACATCCCGGATAGCGAGAAGATTTCTAAGCTGAAGGTTAAAATCAACCGTTACGTCCCCATCCGTCGCCCGGATTTCAACGACCTGTGTCGTGAAGTACCCGCCGCTGAACGCCGGCGCCCGGTATCCCAGGAACGGGTCAGCCAGATTCTGGACATCTGCCACACAACCGCCCCGGAGAATTATCACGGGCGCCTTCATGCCCGTATCGAGGACCAGACCCTTCTGGCCATCACACAACTCGCCAGCGATCTGGATAGTCGTATCGATGTGGACTACAGCGACGATGAACGTGGCGTTCTGCTGTTTGAAGCAGCGGTCAGCGCCCTGGAGAAGAATAAGGGCAAATACCGCTGGCTGAAGGACCGCGAAAATATACGCATATCGAAGAAACGTATTGAAGAGGCACACCAGAACAATGCCGGATACAGCACTCCACCTGCACAACCATCACCAACGGAAAATTTCTTCCAGCCGGCAGCACCAGTCCCTACCGAACCGACGCACTATAAGGAGAATCCCCCTGATGACAGCTGGTACCAAAATATCTCTGAGCACATTTCTGCTGGCGATTTTACTGACTCCCCTGACCACTACGGCTACTGAAACCCATATCACCACAGGCTTTTCTCCGGGTGGAAGCGCCGTAGCTAACGTGCTCGGCGCCATCAACAGTGCGAGAGAAACGATCGACGTCGCGGCATACAGCTTTACCAGCAAAGAAGTCGCACTTGCGCTTGATAGCGCCAGTCAGCGGGGCATCAAAGTTCGTGTGGTCGCTGATGCTAAAGATAATGGC
>NZ_JBKABN010000036.1:0-46882 GCF_046269175.1 Serratia sp. J2 | reverse complement strand
TTACGGAGACGGTAAATGAAGTTTGTAGATGAAGCAGCGATCCTGGTCGTGGCAGGTGATGGCGGTAATGGTTGCGTCAGCTTCCGCCGCGAAAAGTACATCCCGAACGGTGGGCCAGATGGCGGTGACGGCGGTGACGGCGGTGACGTCTACCTGGTGGCAGACGAAAACCTGAATACCCTGATCGATTACCGCTTTGAAAAATCCTTCCGTGCCGAACGTGGCCAGAATGGTCAGAGCCGTGACTGTACCGGTAAACGCGGTAAAGACGTCGAAATCAAAGTTCCGGTCGGTACCCGTGTGCAGGATCAGGGCACCGGTGAGATCCTCGGTGATATGACCCGTCATCAGCAGCGTCTGATGGTGGCGAAGGGCGGTTGGCACGGCCTCGGCAACACCCGTTTCAAATCCTCGGTAAACCGTGCTCCGCGCCAAAAAACGTTGGGTACCAAGGGCGAGATGCGCGATATCCTGCTGGAGCTGCTGCTGCTGGCGGATGTGGGCATGTTGGGCCTGCCGAACGCCGGTAAGTCGACCTTCATTCGCGCGGTTTCTGCCGCCAAGCCAAAAGTGGCGGACTACCCGTTCACCACGCTGGTACCGAGCCTGGGCGTGGTACGTATGGACCATGAACAAAGCTTCGTGGTGGCGGATATTCCTGGCCTGATCGAAGGCGCACATGAAGGTGCTGGCCTGGGGATCCGTTTCCTGAAACACCTGGAGCGCTGCCGCGTGTTGCTGCACCTGGTGGACATTGCGCCAATCGACGAGTCCGATCCGATAGAGAATGCCAAGGTCATCATCAACGAGCTCAACCAGTACAGCGAGAATCTGTCACACAAGCCACGCTGGTTGGTGTTCAACAAAGTTGACCTGCTGGACGAGGAAGAGGCCGCCGAGCGCGCCAAGGCGATCGTAGAAGGTATGGGCTGGGAAGGTAAGTACTACATGATCTCCGCTGCGAACCGCGAAGGCGTTAACGCGCTGTGCTGGGACGTGATGAACTTCATCAATACGCAACCTAAAGCCATGGCGATCGAAGAAAGCGCGCCAGAAAAAGTCGAGTTCATGTGGGATGATTACCACCGTGAGCAAATCGCTGAAGTGGAAGCTGAAGCGGACGACGATTGGGATGATGACTGGGATGAAGATGACGACGAAGGCGTCGAAATCGTCTACCAGAAGTAATTCTGCGCAATAAAACAAGGGCTCGGTTCAGTGAACCGGGCCCTTGCTGTTTGTTGAGGTTGCTGAAACCTCAATCGATGGTGCGACGTTAGTGATTTAAAATATTATCAGGTAACCAGCACTGTGCATCCAGGCCGTCGGCATCGGCGCGGTTTTCCAGGCGTAGACAGCCACGGTGCAACTGAACGATACGGATCACGATATTCAATCCCAGCCCGCTGCCGCCATAACGCTGATCCATCCGGCGGAAGGCCTGAGTCAACTCTCCGGCCATTTCTTGTTTGATACCCGGCCCCTCGTCGAGCACCTGCAATCGTTGCCCATCGTTCTCGGGAGTGAGCTGAACACGAATGACACTCTTCTCGGGGCCATAGCGGTGTGCATTTTCAACCAGATTACGCAGCATCAGGCGCAGCAGCACCGGATCGCCATGTGTCACCGCACTGGCTGGCAGTTGCCAGACAATCTTTTGCTCGCGCAGAGCGGCGAGCTCATCCAACTCTTCCTGCAATGGCTCAATAACGTTGGCTACCCAGTCAAACTGCTGGTAATGGCCGCTGGCGAAATCCTGCCCGGCGCGCGACAGCATCAGCAATTGCTCAACCACGTGCATCAGTTGGTCAATGCGGGCGATCAATTGTTTACTGCCCGCAACTCCCTGTTGCTCCATCAGTTCCAGATGCAGCCGGATCCCCGCCAGTGGCGTGCGTAATTCGTGGGCTGCATCGGCAGTGAACAGCCGCTCTTGCTGGATGGTATGGTCAAGGCGTGAAAAAAGCTGATTCAATGCCTTGGTGACCGCCACCATCTCCAGACTGTCGCTGGTTATCGGCAACGGCGTCAGATTGTCTGCCGAACGTTTCTCCAGCTTTTCCTGTAGTTGATTCAGCGGCCGGATAATCCAACTGATGGCCCAGAAGGAGGCCAGCAGGGTCACTATCATCATGATCAGCGAAGGGGCAAGCAGTGACGCGATCGCCTCGGCAATCTCGGTATCGACTCGCTCGTTGCGTACTTTGGCCGACAGGGTTTCATCCACCAGGAAACTGATCTGCTCCTGGCTTTCATGCCATAGCCAAAACGCGCTGATAAGCTGGGTGACCAGCAGGATCAGGGCCAACATCAGCAACAAACGACGGCGCATGCTAATCAAGATGCGGGCTCCAAACGGTAACCGATGCCACGTACGGTGCGGATACGATCTTTGCCCAATTTACGGCGCAAATTGTGCATATGCACTTCGAGGGTATTCGAGCCCAGATCGTCGTTCCAGGTATAAAGATCTTGCTGCAGTAACTCACGGTTGACGGTTTGCCCAGCCCGCATCATCAGACGCGACAGAATGGCAAACTCTTTCGGCGTGACGTCTATCGCCTGCTGTTGCAGATACACCTGCTGGCTGGACAGATTGAGCGTCAGATCGTCCTGTTGCAGTAGGTTATCGCTGTGGCCCTGATAGCGGCGGAGCAGTGCCCGTACCCGGGCTTGTAGCTCAATCAGAGCAAAGGGTTTGACCAGATAGTCATCGGCACCGGCGTCCAGGCCATCGACACGGTCTTGCAACGCGTCGCGTGCGGTGAGGATCAACACCGGGATGCTGATTTGCTGACGGCGCCACTGCCGCAGCAGGGTGGCACCGTCAATATCTGGCAGGCCGAGGTCGAGGATCACCATGCTGTACTGGCTGGTGACGATCAGGCCATTAGCCTGCGCAGCACTGGCCGCACAATCACAGGCGTAGCCTTCGTTAGACATTGCCTGCGCAACGCCTTGCTGCAATAACTCATCGTCCTCAACAATCAGTAGCTTCATGCCCTTGGGCCTCAATTGTTCTGATAGATATCCCGATACAACCGGCTTTCGAACCGCACCAGCGGCGCTCGGCGCTGTTTCTGATCTTCTGGTGGCACCGCGTAACCCGATAGATATTGGACAAAGGCAAGACGCTGACCGCTGGCCGTAGTGATAAAGCCAGCCAGGTTATAGACCCCTTGCAGCGCCCCGGTTTTGGCAGAAACCTTACCGTCGACCCCGGCTTCATGTAGGCCACCGCGATAGCGCAGCGTGCCATCATAACCGGACAGCGGCAGCATCGAGATAAAGTTGAGCTCGCTGTCGTGCTGAGCAATATATTGCAACGCCTGCATCATGGTTGCAGGTGCCAGCAGGTTGTGGCGCGACAGGCCAGAGCCGTCCACCACGATGCTGTTACCTAGGTCTACCCCGGCCTTCTGGCGCAGAACCTGGCGTACTGCATCTGCTCCCGCGCGCCAGGTACCCGGTACGCCAAAGCGTTCATGGCCGATGGTGCGAAACACGGTATCGGCAATCATGTTGTCCGACTTCTTCAGCATGATTTTCAGCAGGTCATGCAACGGTGCAGACTGCGTCTGGGCGATCACCGTGCCCGTCATCCCTGGCTGGGTTTGGCGTTTCAAATGGCCGCCAATCTGGATCCCTGACTTGACCAGCTCATCTTTCAGGATGGCACCGGCATAGCTGGCTCCGTCTTGAATGGCGAATGCCAACGGCAGTGGTTCACTGCGCTGGGTCAGGCATCCGGTCAGTGTAAAGCGGTTCAATTCGCCCGGCACCACATCCAGCTCACAATATTGTGCATCCGCAGAGCCTTTCGCCAGCGTTCTTACCTGGCTGAACATATTGACCGGGTAGAATGAGGCCACGCGAATAAACGCCATCTCACCGGGGTTAGGGGCGCTGTAAAGGGAAACCGAGAAACAGTTGCGATCGACAATCGCTGCCGCTGGCGGGGCGCTGAAACATTGGGTCATATCGTTCCAGGGCCAGCCGGGCGCTTTGTCATGGCTGGCAAATACCGAGGTATCGACCAGTACATCGCCGCTGATTTCGCGAACTCCCTGTTTTTTCAGTTCCGCCACCATATTGCGCAGATTCTGCCGCTTGAAGGTGGGATCTCCGCTGAAACGGGCGATAAGGTTGCCACGCAACACGCCATCCGTGATGTTGCCCTGACTTTCCAGTGTCGTGGTGAAGCGATAATCCGGCCCGAGCTGTAACAAAGCCGCCAGCGCGGTAAGCACCTTCTGGGTGCTGGCCGGGAGTGCCATTTGCTGTGAGTGATAGTCGATGGTTGGCGTAGTCGCGCCAATCTTCTGAACGATCAGGGCCAGGTTCGCCCCATCAGGCAAATATTGTGTGTAATCTTCAACCGGGGCCGCATGGGCATTAACAGCAAATGCGCAGGCCAATACACTGACAATTCGTGAAAAACGCATAATCTCGGGGTAACAGCTGGATAACGTGCTGTCATACTACGGTGCATCAAGGGATAAAGTAAACGATGACCCTTAAGGAACTCTAGGCTAAAATGCGTATCAAAATGCAAAATCGATGCTGACTTGGAACAAACCTCCGAGCTCGGTTTCTTTTGTTTATCGCCTGGAGACGGAAGGCGCAACGCCTGCCGTAATTTCATACGAACACGTCAGGATGACGCTAATGCCCTGGGGATGTCGAGCTGCGCTTAGCTTGCTACACCACGGGTATATTTGAACAGGATAGATTTAGAGGTATTTAACGATGAAACAGATCCCGATGACCTTGTTTGGCGCAGAACAACTGCGTGAAGAACTAGAATATTTGAAAGGTGTGCGTCGCCCGAAAATCATTGCCGACATCGCCACCGCACGCGAACACGGTGACCTGAAAGAAAACGCCGAGTACCATGCCGCTCGTGAACAGCAGGGTTTCTGTGAAGGGCGTATCCAGGAAATCGAGGCCAAACTGTCCAATGCGCAGGTGATCGACATCACCAAAATGCCTCAGACTGGCCGCGTGATTTTTGGTGCTACCGTCTCGGTGATGAACCTGGATAGCGAAGATCAGGTGACTTACCGCATCGTGGGTGATGATGAAGCAGACTTTAAGAAAAATCTTATTTCTGTCAACTCACCGATGGCTCGTGGCCTGATTGGCAAAGAGCAGGATGATGTTGTTGTCATCAAAACCCCGGGTGGTGATGTAGAATACGAAATTCTGAAAGTGGAATATCTTTAATTTCGCCCGAGTTGGTTAAAAGTTCAGCAGGGTTTTGTAAAGAAAGGAAAAAGGCCGCAAGCGGCCTTTTATCTGAGCCCGGCGCATGGCACCGTCTCAGCAAACAGATTGCGGATTAGCGTGGCAAAGTGATCTTGCGCTCTTTCGACGGGCGGTAAAGAATAAGCGTACTGCCGATCACTTGCACATTGCAGGCACCCGTTTCACGCACAATAGCGTCGGCGATCAGGGTTTTGGTTTCGCGATCTTCGGCTGCAATTTTTACTTTGATCAGCTCGTGATGCTCCAGAGCCAGCTCAATTTCAGCCAACACCCCTTCGGTGAGACCGTTATTACCCAGCATGACCACCGGTTTTAACGGATGTGCCAGGCCTTTCAGGTGTTGTTTTTGTTTATTATTCAGATTCATTGTCTTTTTTGCTTAAGTTGGGATTGAAAACGGTACATTCTACCGCCATCTCATGTGTATCACCAAATCGGTCTGCACCGAATTGAGTTTACGTGAGAAGCGAACCTGGCATGAGACTCTTTTTAGGATAGTTGGAATACTCGATGGCAAATAAAAAGCGTTCGGCCAGTTCCAGTCGCTGGCTCCAAGAACACTTTAGCGATAAATATGTGCTGCAGGCGCAGAAAAAAGGGCTGCGTTCGCGTGCCTGGTTTAAACTTGATGAAATTCAGCAAAGTGACAAACTGTTCAAGCCGGGTATGACGGTCGTTGATTTGGGGGCTGCACCGGGCGGTTGGTCGCAATATGTGGTAACCCAGATTGGTGGTAACGGGCGTATCATTGCCTGTGATATTTTGCCAATGGATCCTATCGTTGGCGTCGATTTCCTTCAGGGCGATTTTCGTGATGAACTGGTCCTCAAAGCACTGTTGGAACGTGTAGGTGATAGTAAGGTTCAGGTAGTCATGTCTGACATGGCCCCGAATATGAGCGGCACCCCGGCGGTCGATATCCCAAAATCGATGTATCTGGTGGAATTAGCACTGGAAATGTGTCGTGATGTTCTCGCACCAGGCGGTAGTTTCCTGGTGAAGGTGTTCCAGGGAGATGGTTTTGACGAGTACCTACGGGAAATTCGCTCCCTGTTTACGAAGGTTAAGATTCGTAAGCCAGACGCTTCTCGCGCACGTTCGCGTGAAGTGTACATTGTAGCGACAGGGCGGAAACTGTAGTACCCTAACGCTGTTTGTTAACACAGTTGTAATATGAGGTTAATCCCTTGAGTGACATGGCGAAAAACCTAATTCTCTGGCTAGTCATCGCGGTCGTTTTGATGTCGGTATTCCAGAGCTTTGGGCCCAGCGAGTCTAATGGCCGTAGGGTAGATTACTCTACCTTCATGACCGAACTGACCCAAGATCAGATCCGTGAAGCGCGCATTAATGGGCGTGAAATCAACGTTGTCCGTAAAGACAGCAACAAGTACACCACTTACATCCCGGTCAACGATCCGAAGTTACTGGATACGTTGTTAACCAAAAACGTGAAAGTTGTTGGTGAGCCACCGGAAGAGCCAAGCTTGCTGGCTTCTATCTTTATTTCCTGGTTCCCAATGCTGTTGTTGATTGGGGTCTGGATCTTCTTCATGCGGCAAATGCAGGGCGGCGGCGGCAAGGGCGCGATGTCCTTCGGCAAGAGCAAGGCCCGTATGCTGACGGAAGACCAGATCAAGACCACTTTTGCCGACGTTGCAGGCTGTGACGAAGCAAAAGAAGAAGTGAGTGAACTGGTAGACTACCTGCGCGAACCGAGCCGTTTCCAGAAGCTGGGCGGCAAGATCCCGAAAGGCGTGCTGATGGTTGGCCCTCCGGGTACCGGTAAAACCCTGCTGGCGAAAGCGATTGCCGGCGAGGCGAAAGTCCCGTTCTTCACCATTTCGGGTTCTGACTTCGTCGAAATGTTCGTCGGTGTGGGTGCATCCCGCGTCCGTGACATGTTCGAACAGGCCAAGAAAGCGGCACCGTGCATCATCTTTATCGATGAAATCGACGCCGTAGGCCGCCAACGTGGCGCAGGTCTGGGCGGTGGTCACGATGAACGTGAGCAAACGCTGAACCAGATGCTGGTTGAGATGGACGGCTTTGAAGGCAACGAAGGCATTATCGTCATCGCGGCAACTAACCGTCCTGACGTACTGGACCCGGCGTTACTGCGTCCAGGCCGTTTCGACCGCCAAGTGGTGGTTGGGCTGCCAGACGTGCGTGGCCGTGAGCAAATCCTGAAGGTGCACTCCCGTCGCGTGCCTTTGGCACCAGACGTTGATGCTTCTGTGCTTGCACGTGGCACTCCGGGCTTCTCCGGTGCGGACTTGGCCAACCTGGTCAACGAAGCGGCCCTGTTCGCAGCACGTGGTAACAAGCGCGTGGTGTCGATGGTGGAGTTTGAAAAAGCCAAAGACAAGATCATGATGGGTGCGGAACGTCGCTCCATGGTGATGACGGAAGCGCAGAAAGAATCGACCGCCTATCACGAAGCGGGCCACGCCATCATTGGCCGCCTGGTTCCTGAGCATGACCCGGTGCATAAAGTCACGATTATTCCTCGTGGCCGTGCGCTCGGCGTGACCTTCTTCCTGCCGGAAGGGGATGCGATCAGCGCCAGCCGTCAGAAGCTGGAAAGCCAAATCTCCACCCTGTACGGTGGCCGTCTGGCAGAAGAAATTATTTACGGGCCGGAAAAAGTCTCTACCGGTGCATCGAACGACATTAAAGTCGCTACCTCGATCGCCCGCAACATGGTGACCCAATGGGGCTTCTCCGAGAAGCTGGGGCCATTGCTGTATGCGGAAGAAGAGGGCGAGGTGTTCCTGGGCCGTTCCGTGGCCAAGGCGAAACACATGTCGGACGAAACCGCACGTATCATCGACCAGGAAGTCAAATCCCTGATTGAGCGCAACTATATTCGCGCACGTGCGTTGCTGATGGAAAACATGGACATCCTGCATTCGATGAAAGATGCACTGATGAAATATGAAACCATCGATGCACCGCAGATCGACGACCTGATGAACCGTAAAGATGTGCGTCCGCCAGCAGGTTGGGACGACGTGGCGAAAAGCAACAACTCCGACAACGGTGGCACACCAAAAGCGCCAACGCCGGTAGATGAGCCGCGTACACCAAACCCAGGCAACACCATGTCTGAACAGCTCGACAAGTAATATCGGCTGTAGCGTAAAATAAAACCCCGGCCAGCCGGGGTTTTTTATTGCTGGCTGCAAATTGCCGCCTCTCTTGGGTGTGAGGGGCGGGATCCACTCCAGGCAACAGAGTAGTATTGACTCCAAGGTAGATTAATCATGCAGTTAACCGTGCGCGACCAAATCCTCGATCTCAACCATCCTCGGGTGATGGGGATCCTCAACGTTACCCCAGACTCCTTCTCTGACGGTGGGCGGCATAATTCTCTGAATGATGCTCTGCTGCATGCGCATGCGCTGATTTCGGCGGGTGCAACGATGATCGATGTGGGGGGCGAGTCCACGCGCCCGGGCGCTGCTGAGGTCAGTGAAGAGGAAGAGATTGAGCGCGTCGTGCCGGTAGTTGAAGCTTTGGCGCAGCGGTTTGAAATCTTTATCTCAGTGGATACCTCAAAAGCCGGTGTGATCCGCGAATCCGCTAAAGCCGGTGCGCATTTGATCAACGACGTTCGCTCGCTGCAAGAGCCTGGCGCGTTGCAGGCAGCCGCTGAAAGCGGTCTGCCAGTGTGCCTGATGCATATGCAAGGCGAGCCGCGTACCATGCAGCAAGCACCGCATTACGATGACCTGATGGCGGACGTTAATGCGTTTTTCCAGCAGCATATTGACCGCTGTATTGCAGGTGGCATAGCAAAACAGAAATTGTTACTCGACCCAGGCTTCGGTTTCGGTAAGAATTTAGCGCATAATTATCAGCTTCTGGCCCGATTGGCGGAATTTCATCACTTTGGCTTGCCACTGCTGGTGGGGATGTCGCGTAAGTCGATGATTGGGCAGCTATTGAATGTTCCACCCGAACAGCGGGTGATTGGCAGCGTTGCCTGTGCGGTGATTGCCGCGATGCAGGGGGCGCAGATAGTCAGAGTGCATGATGTCAAAGAAACCGTCGAGGCGATGCGTGTCGTCGAGGCAACACTTTCAGCTAAGGGATAGTAGAGACATGAGCGAACGCAAATACTTTGGTACCGACGGCATTCGTGGCAAAGTGGGTGACAGCCCGATAACCCCAGAGTTCGTCCTCAAGTTAGGTTGGGCGGCCGGCAAGGTATTGGCGCGCCATGGCTCCCGCAAAATCATCATCGGTAAAGATACCCGTATCTCTGGCTATATGCTGGAGTCAGCGCTGGAGGCCGGTTTAGCGGCGGCGGGGCTGTCTGCTTCGTTTACCGGCCCGATGCCAACCCCAGCGGTGGCTTATCTGACCCGAACGTTCCGTGCGGAAGCCGGGATCGTGATTTCTGCCTCACATAACCCATTTTACGATAACGGCATCAAGTTCTTCTCCATCGATGGTGCCAAACTGCCTGACGATGTGGAGGAAGCGATTGAAGCGGAAATGGAAAAACCGCTGACCTGCGTCGAATCTGCCGAGTTGGGTAAAGCCAGCCGCATTGTCGATGCTGCAGGGCGCTATATCGAATTCTGTAAAGGTACCTTCCCGAGCGAACTGAGCCTGAACGGGCTGAAGATCGTGGTGGACTGCGCCAACGGTGCTACCTATCACATTGCCCCAAGCGTTTTGCGTGAGCTGGGTGCCACGGTGATCGCTATCGGTTGTGAGCCGGATGGCATGAACATCAACGAAGAGTGTGGCGCTACCGATGTACGCCAACTGCAGGCGCGCGTGCTGGAAGAGCAGGCACACGTTGGCCTGGCCTTTGATGGCGATGGCGACCGCGTGATGATGGTGGATCATCTGGGTAACAAGGTCGACGGCGATCAGATCCTCTACATCATTGCTCGTGAAGGCCTGCGCCAGGGGCAACTGCGCGGCGGTGCCGTGGGTACCCTGATGAGCAATATGGGCCTGGAGCTGGCACTGAAGCAGCTAGGCATCCCGTTTGCCCGTGCCAAAGTGGGTGACCGCTACGTACTGGAAAAACTGCAAGAGTTGGGCTGGCGCATTGGGGCGGAAAACTCCGGCCACGTGATCCTGCTGGACAAAACCACCACCGGGGACGGTATCGTCGCTGGCCTGCAAGTGTTGACGGCAATCGTGCGCAATAACATGAGCCTGCACGACCTGTGCAGCGGTATGAAATTACTGCCACAGATCCTGGTCAACGTGCGCTTTGTCGGTGAGCATAACCCGCTGGAGTCAGAAGAGGTGTTGAAGGTCGCTGAGCAGGTCGAAGCCGAATTGGCCGGTCGTGGTCGCGTACTGCTGCGTAAATCGGGTACTGAACCGCTGATCCGCGTGATGGTGGAAGGCGAAGATGAACAGCAGGTTATCGCGTTGGCGCACCGTATTGCCGATGCGGTCAAGCTGGCAGGTTAACACGCTGTTTTTACGCAGGTACGTTGTCAGTGCCTGCGTAATTTCCCGATCAGCCCTGTTTTTGCTGTTTTTTTCCGCAAACGCATCGGTGGTTGCAAATTGCCCTTGCGCGCTCAGGCGGCTTTGGTTAGTATTCACACCCGCTTCAGTGGGCTGTTTTAGTGACACGCCACGCCTTCTTTAGTTTGGAAGCATCTGGGGTGAGAAGCATTTGGCACGCGGTGAACCCGCAAGGATACAGGTACCACTATGTACGAAGCTCTTCTGGTAATTTTCTTGCTGATATCGATCGGGCTAGTCGCTCTGATCATGCTACAGCAAGGTAAAGGCGCTGATATGGGAGCCTCATTCGGAGCAGGTGCTTCTGGCACGTTCTTCGGATCGACCGGTTCAGGCAACTTTATGACCCGCATGACGGCTGTTCTGGCGACGTTGTTCTTCGTCATCAGTCTGATCCTGGGCAACCTGAGCACCAATCAGGGCAAGAAAGGCAGTGAGTGGGAAAACCTGGGTCAGCCAGCGCAAACTGAGCAGACTAGCACTCCGGCAGCACCAGCTAAACCGGTCAGTGATATCCCGCAGTAAGCCTGAAAAGTTTGAAAGCGGTTGTTTTAGACCTCAATAGAAACAGCCGTTAGCAGTAAAAATCAGTACCGAGGTGGTGGAATTGGTAGACACGCTACCTTGAGGTGGTAGTGCCCTAACGGGCTTGTGGGTTCGAGTCCCATCCTCGGTACCAAATCCCAGAGATAACTTGCGTTTTTGCAATTATCGGCGTAATATTTGCCACGTTTTCGGACGCGGGGTGGAGCAGCCTGGTAGCTCGTCGGGCTCATAACCCGAAGGTCGTCGGTTCAAATCCGGCCCCCGCAACCACTTTCCTTTAAGTGTTTATTTTCAAATACACTTTTCGATTGAATTCCGCTTTTCTCGATCAACATTTGAAAATGACACTTGCTAGAAAGTTGCACCGAAGCCGCTTTGCGGCAAACAGGGTCCAGTTGCATAAAGCCCCGAATTTTCGGGGTTTTTTGTTATTTGGCAACAGAATCACTGGGCTATTAGGCCCTTTTTTTATGTCTTGGGGGTGGGCTTGTCCACATTAGAGCAAAAATTAACAGAGATGCTTTCCGCACCGGTAGAGGCGTTGGGCTTTGAGCTCGTAGGCATCGAATTTATTCGGGCGCGCCAATCGACACTACGCATCTATATTGATAGTGACAACGGAATCAATGTTGATGATTGCGCTGATGTCAGCCACCAGGTCAGCGCTGTACTGGACGTCGAAGATCCGATCACGGTCGCTTACAACCTGGAAGTCTCCTCTCCTGGCCTTGAGCGCCCTATGTTTACCGCGGAACACTATCAACGTTTTCTCGGTGAAGAAGTCAGCGTTGTTCTGCGTATGGCGATACAAAACCGCCGCAAATGGCAGGGCATCATCAAGTCTGTAGAAGGCGAGATGATCACGGTTACTGTGGATGGGAAAGATGAAGTGTTCGCGCTGAGCAATATTCAGAAAGCGAACCTGGTACCCCACTTTTAAAGTTTGGATGAGGCAACTAGGATGAACAAAGAGATTCTGGCTGTTGTTGAAGCAGTTTCCAATGAAAAATCCCTACCACGTGAGAAGATTTTCGAAGCCCTGGAAACCGCTTTAGCCACCGCCACCAAGAAAAAATATGAGCAGGAAATCGAGGTCCGTGTCAGCATTGACCGTAAGACTGGCGATTTCGACACCTTCCGCCGTTGGGTTGCCGTTGATGAAGTGACCCAGCCAACGCGTGAGATCACGCTGGAAGCTGCACAGTATGAAGATCCGTCCATGGAACTGGGCGGCTATATCGAAGATCAGATCGAATCTGTGACCTTCGACCGTATCACCACTCAAACGGCAAAGCAGGTTATCGTACAGAAAGTACGTGAAGCCGAGCGCGCGATGGTGGTTGACGCCTTCCGCCAACACGAAGGTGAGATCGTCACCGGCGTGGTGAAAAAAGTTAACCGTGACAGCATTGCGCTGGATCTGGGTAGCAACGCCGAAGCGGTCATTGGCCGTGAAGACATGCTGCCACGCGAAAACTTCCGCCCGGGTGACCGTATCCGCGGTGTACTGTACGCAGTACGTCCGGAAGCACGCGGTGCGCAACTGTTCGTCAGCCGTTCCAGCCCGGATATGCTCAAAGAGCTGTTCCGCATCGAAGTGCCGGAAATTGGCGAAGAAGTGATTGAGATTAAAGCGGCAGCCCGCGATCCTGGCTCCCGTGCAAAAATTGCCGTCAAAACCAACGACAAGCGTATCGACCCGGTCGGTGCCTGTGTCGGTATGCGCGGTGCCCGCGTCCAGGCCGTTTCGAGCGAGCTTGGCGGGGAACGTATTGATATCATCCTGTGGGATGATAACCCTGCACAGTTCGTCATTAACGCCATGGCCCCGGCAGATGTTGCCTCGATCGTGGTAGATGAAGACCGGTGCACGATGGACATCGCCGTTGAAGCCAGCAACCTGGCACAGGCGATCGGCCGTAATGGCCAAAACGTGCGTTTAGCTTCCCAACTGTTGAAACAGCATCGTGATGATGATCGCTGGGAACTGAACGTGATGACGGCGGACGATCTGCAGGCCAAGCATCAGGCCGAGGCTCATGCCGCCATTGATACCTTCACCAAGTATCTTGATATCGACGAAGATTTCGCCACCGTTCTGGTCGAAGAAGGCTTCTCTACTCTGGAAGAACTGGCTTACGTGCCAATCAAAGAGCTGCTGGAAATCGACGGTCTGGATGAAGATATGGTTGAAGCGTTGCGCGATCGCGCCAAAGCTGCATTGACCACGCTGGCCCTGGCACAGGAAGAAAGCCTGGGCGACCAAAAACCTGCTGATGATTTGCTCAACCTTCCGGGTCTTGAGCGCAGCATGGCCTTTAAACTGGCCGCGCGTGGGGTTTGTACGCTGGAAGATCTTGCCGAGCAGGGTGTTGACGATCTGGCTGATATTGACGGGCTTAGCGATGAGCAAGCCGGCGAGCTGATTATGGCCGCACGTAATATCTGTTGGTTTGGCGACAACGCGTAATAACTGTAGCAGGAAGGAACAGCATGACGACAGATGTAACCGTAAAATCGCTGGCAGCAGAGATACAGACACCGGTTGATCGCCTGGTACAGCAGTTTGCTGATGCAGGGATCAACAAGTCTGAGACCGACTCTGTGACACAGCATGAGAAAGAAACCTTACTGGCGCACCTAAACCGTGAACACGGTAGTGCGCCAGGCAAACTCACGTTGCAGCGCAAAACGCGCAGCACCTTGAATATTCCGAGCACCGGCGGTAAGAGTAAATCGGTGCAAATTGAGGTCCGCAAGAAACGCACTTATGTAAATCGCGATCCGCAGGAAGCCCAACAGGCTGAAGCGGCTGAGCAGGCACAGCGTGAAGCGGAAGAGCAGGCAAGGCGCGAAGCGGAAGAGCTAGCGAAACGCGAAGCAGAAGCTAAGCGCGCAGCCGAAGAGCAAGCCAAACGTGAGGCCGCGGAGATTGCTAAGCGTAATTCAGCGGAAAAAGAAAAAGTGACCAATCAACATACCGACGAAATGACCAAGCCAGCTCAGGCAGAAAAAGCACGCCGTGAAGCCGAAGCCGCCGAACTGAAACGTAAAGCGGAAGAAGAAGTACGCCGTAAGGTGGAAGAAGATGCCAAACGCGTAGCGGAAGAAGCGCGCCGTATGGCCGAAGAGAACGGTGAGAAGTGGGCCGAAGCCGAAGCAGCAAGTGCTGCGGTTGAAACAGCCGACTACCACGTAACCACCTCCGAGCACGCTCGTGCTGCCGAAGACGAAAACGACGCCAAAGTTGAAGGTGAGCGCCGTAGCCGTACTCGCGGTGGCAAAGCGACCAAACAGAAGAAAGGCAACAAGCTCTCCGAGTCTAAAGCAGACCGCGAAGAAGCTCGTACCATGACCCGTGGCGGTAAAGGCAAGCGTAAGCCAAGCACCCTGCAGCAGGGCTTTAACAAGCCGGCTCAGGTGGTTAACCGTGACGTAGTGATCGGCGAGACCATCACCGTTGCTGAACTGGCTAACAAGATGGCGGTAAAAGGTTCTCAGGTCATCAAAGCGATGATGAAGCTGGGCGCTATGGCCACCATCAACCAGGTCATCGACCAGGAAACCGCACAGCTGGTTGCCGAAGAGATGGGCCACAAAGTTATCCTGCGTCGTGAGAACGAGCTGGAAGAAGCGCTGATGAGCGACCGTGACACCGGCGCGGGCGCCGAGTCTCGTGCGCCAGTCGTGACCATCATGGGCCACGTTGACCATGGTAAAACCTCTCTGCTCGACTACATCCGCTCCACCAAGGTGGCGGTTGGCGAAGCAGGTGGTATTACCCAGCACATCGGTGCTTACCACGTAGAAACCGAAAACGGCATGATCACCTTCCTGGATACCCCAGGCCACGCAGCGTTTACCTCAATGCGTGCTCGTGGTGCTCAGGCGACCGATATCGTGGTTCTGGTAGTAGCAGCAGACGACGGCGTGATGCCACAAACCATCGAAGCCATTCAGCATGCTCAGGCGGCTAAAGTGCCATTGGTGGTTGCGGTTAACAAAATTGACAAACCAGAAGCCGATCCAGACCGCGTTAAGCAAGAGCTGTCGCAGTATGGCGTTATGCCAGAAGAGTGGGGTGGTGAAGCTCAGTTCGTCCACGTATCTGCGAAAGCCGGTACCGGTATCGACGAACTGTTGAACGCTATCTTGCTGCAGGCTGAAGTTCTTGAACTGAAAGCGGTTCGTAGCGGCATGGCGAGCGGTGTGGTAATCGAATCCTTCCTGGATAAAGGCCGTGGCCCAGTGGCTACCGTGCTGGTACAGGAAGGGACGCTGAACAAGGGCGATATCGTCCTGTGCGGCTTCGAGTATGGCCGTGTTCGTGCGATGCGTGACGAATTGGGCCGTGAAGTGACCTCTGCAGGTCCGTCTATCCCGGTTGAGATCCTGGGGCTGTCCAGCGTTCCTGCTGCGGGTGACGAAGCGACCGTCGTGCGTGACGAGAAGAAAGCGCGTGAAGTTGCGCTGTACCGTCAAGGCAAGTTCCGCGAAGTTAAACTGGCTCGCCAGCAGAAATCTAAACTGGAGAACATGTTCGCGAACATGACCGAAGGTGAAGTTTCTGAACTGAACATCGTGCTGAAAACCGACGTACAGGGTACCTGTGAAGCGATTTCCGATTCACTGCAGAAACTCTCCACCGATGAAGTGAAGGTGAAGATTGTGGGTTCTGGCGTAGGTGGTATCACCGAAACCGACGCAACCCTGGCTGCGGCATCCAACGCCATCATCCTGGGCTTCAACGTGCGTGCGGATGCTTCTGCCCGCCGCGTGATTGAGTCAGAAAGCCTGGATCTGCGTTACTACTCCGTGATCTATAACCTGATCGACGAAGTGAAGCAGGCGATGAGCGGTATGTTGGCGCCTGAGTACAAACAGCAGATCATCGGTCTGGCTGAAGTACGTGATGTGTTCAAATCACCTAAGTTCGGCGCTGTTGCCGGCTGTATGGTGACCGAAGGCAACATCAAGCGTCACAACCCAATCCGCGTGCTGCGTGACAACGTGGTTATCTATGAAGGCGAGCTGGAATCCCTGCGCCGCTTCAAAGATGACGTTAACGAAGTCCGTAACGGTATGGAATGTGGTATCGGCGTTAAGAACTACAACGACGTGCGCGTTGGCGACATGATCGAAGTGTTCGAAATCATCGAGATCCAGCGTACCATCGCTTAAGCCTCGAAAAACGCTTAAATCTGTTTTAGGGGGGCCTTGTGCCCCCCGATTTGTCTGGAGGGTTTCCAAATGGCAAAAGAATTCAGCCGCGGTCAACGCGTGGCACAAGAAATGCAAAAAGAGATTGCGATGATCTTGCAGCGTGAAGTCAAAGATCCGCGTGTCGGCATGGCTACCGTTTCAGGTGTTGAAGTGTCTCGCGATCTGGCTTACGCCAAAGTTTACGTCACCTTCCTGAACGTGCTGACTGAAAACCACGATCCGGATCTGGTGACCAACGGCATTAAAGCGTTGCAGGATGCCTCTGGCTATATCCGTACGCTGCTGGGCAAAGCGATGCGCCTGCGCGTAGTACCGGAACTGACCTTCTCCTACGATAACTCACTGGTTGAAGGCATGCGCATGTCCAACCTGGTGACCAACGTAGTGAAGAACGATGCCGAACGTCGCAATGCATCAGGCGATGAAGAGGAGGCTTAATGAGTCGCCCTCGCCGTCGCGGCCGTGACATTCACGGCGTACTGCTGCTGGACAAACCGCAGGGCCTGTCGTCTAACGATGCCCTGCAAAAAGTAAAGCGTATCTATAATGCCAACCGCGCGGGCCATACTGGCGCGCTCGATCCACTGGCGACCGGTATGCTGCCAATCTGTCTGGGTGAGGCCACCAAGTTCTCCCAGTACCTGCTCGATTCCGACAAGCGTTACCGTGTGATTGCCCGTTTGGGCCAGCGCACGGACACCTCGGATGCCGATGGCCAGATCGTGCAGGAGCGGCCGGTAAACTTCACCCAGGCGCAGCTCGATACCGCACTGGACACCTTCAGGGGTAACATCCAGCAGGTGCCGTCGATGTATTCCGCACTGAAATACCAGGGCAAAAAGCTGTACGAATATGCTCGCCAGGGTATCGAAGTCCCGCGTGAAGCACGCAGCATCACCGTGTATGAGTTGCAGTTTATCCGCTGGGAAGGGGATGAGCTTGAGCTGGAAATTCACTGCTCGAAAGGCACTTACATCCGCACTATTACGGATGACCTCGGTGAACTGCTGGGCTGTGGAGCGCACGTGATTTATCTGCGCCGCCTGCAGGTGGCGAAGTACCCGATCGCCCGCATGATCACGCTGGAACAGCTAAATGCGTTAGTGGAGCAGGCACAGGAGCAGAACATTGCGCCAAGCGAACTGCTCGATCCGTTGCTGATGCCGATGGACAGCCCGGCCGAAGATTTCCCTGAGGTGAACCTGTTGCCAGCGGTAGCGGGTTACGTCAAACAAGGGCAGCCGGTGCAGGCCGCAGGGGCTCCGGCCTCGGGTCTGGTGCGCATTACCGAAGGCGAAGAACGTAAATTTATCGGCATTGGCGAGATTGCCGATGATGGCCGAGTCGCACCGCGCCGCCTGGTTGTCGAATATTTCGACTGACCTGCCCGCCTTGCGATCGCCCTGCGCTAAGAGTAGAATGGCGCAGCTTATGCATTGGGTTGCTGAATTAGAGATCGGCGCCTGTATTTATTATCTATAATTTTGGAGTATGACAATGTCTCTAAGTGTTGAAGCTAAAGCTAAAATCGTAGCTGACTTCGGTCGTGGTACTAACGACAGCGGTTCTACCGAAGTTCAGGTTGCCCTGTTGACTGCGCAGATCAACCATCTGCAAGGCCACTTCTCAGAGCACAAAAAAGATCACCACAGCCGTCGTGGTCTGCTGCGTATGGTTTCTCAGCGTCGTAAGCTGCTGGACTACCTGAAGCGTAAAGATGTAGCACGTTATACCAGCCTGATCGAGCGTCTGGGTCTGCGTCGCTAATCGAGCAAGTTTCAGTAGAAAGGGGCCTAATTTGGCCCCTTTCTTCTAGGAAGCATAAGCAAATCAGGTTAATGTATTACTGAGGATCTTCCGTTACAGAGGTTCGCGCGGCTAATGAGAGGCTTTATCTCATGAGAGATAAGGATTGTCATTAGTCGCGAGGATGTAGTGAGAAGGTCAGTGAACCACAGGCGTGTCGAGTCGAAGAACGATTGCGCGCCACCAATTAAGGATTAAATTTTGCTGACTCCGATTATTCGCAAATTCCAGTATGGCCAACACACCGTGACGCTTGAGACCGGTATGATGGCACGTCAAGCCACTGCTGCCGTGATGGTGAGCATGGATGACACCGCAGTATTCGTCACCGTAGTAGGCCAAAAGAAAGCCAAACCAGGCCAGAGCTTCTTCCCTCTGACCGTGAACTATCAGGAGCGTACCTACGCTGCTGGCCGTATCCCGGGTAGCTTCTTCCGTCGTGAAGGCCGTCCGAGCGAAGGCGAAACCCTGACTTCCCGTCTGATCGACCGTCCGATCCGCCCACTGTTCCCAGATAGCTTCCTGAACGAAGTGCAAGTGATCGCCACCGTGGTTTCCGTGAACCCACAGGTGAATCCAGACATCGTAGCGATGATCGGTGCCTCTGCGGCTCTGAGCCTGTCCGGTATTCCGTTCAATGGCCCAATCGGTTCTGCACGCGTGGGTTACATCAACGATCAGTACGTATTGAACCCAACCACCGACGAGCTGAAAGAAAGCCGTCTGGACCTGGTGGTTGCCGGTACCGCAGGCGCGGTGCTGATGGTGGAATCCGAAGCTGATGTGCTGAGCGAAGATCAGATGCTGGGCGCAGTGGTGTTTGGCCATGACCAACAGCAAATCGTTATCGAAAACATTAACGCTCTGGTTGCCGAAGCTGGCAAGCCGAAGTGGGATTGGCAGGCACCAGCGGTTAACGAAGCGCTGCATGCGCGCGTAGCCGAGCTGGCCGAGAGCCGTCTGGGCGATGCTTACCACATCACCGAAAAACAAGAGCGTTACGCTCAGGTTGATGCAATCAAAGACAGCGTAGTGGAAACTCTGCTGGCGCAAGACGAAACTCTGGACGCGTCTGAAATTCAGGACATCCTGGGCACCGTTGAGAAAAACGTCGTACGTAGCCGTGTGCTGCGTGGCGAGCCGCGTATCGATGGCCGTGAGAAAGACATGATCCGTGGTCTGGACGTGCGCACTGGCGTTCTGCCACGTACCCACGGTTCCGCACTGTTCACCCGTGGTGAAACTCAGGCACTGGTTACCGCCACTCTGGGTACCGCACGTGACGCACAGAACATCGACGAGCTGATGGGCGAGAAAACCGACAGCTTCCTGTTCCACTACAACTTCCCTCCGTACTCTGTTGGTGAAACCGGCATGGTAGGTTCACCGAAGCGTCGTGAAATCGGTCATGGTCGTCTGGCAAAACGTGGCGTTTTAGCTATGATGCCTAAACCAGAAGATTTCCCGTACACCGTACGTGTGGTGTCTGAAATCACCGAATCCAACGGTTCTTCTTCAATGGCTTCCGTTTGTGGTGCTTCTCTGGCACTGATGGACGCAGGCGTGCCAATCAAGGCTGCCGTTGCGGGTATCGCAATGGGCCTGGTGAAAGAAGAAGAAAACTTTGTTGTTCTGTCTGATATTCTGGGTGACGAAGATCACCTGGGCGACATGGACTTCAAAGTGGCCGGTAGCCGTGAAGGTATCACCGCGCTGCAGATGGACATTAAAATTGAAGGTATCACCCGCGAAATCATGCAGGTGGCTCTGAACCAGGCCAAGGGTGCGCGTTTGCACATTCTGGGCGTGATGGAACAGGCTATCAGTACGCCGCGTGGCGATATCTCTGAGTTCGCACCACGTATTCACACCATCAAGATCAATCCAGACAAGATCAAAGATGTGATCGGTAAAGGTGGCTCAGTCATCCGTGCGTTGACCGAAGAGACTGGCACCACGATCGAAATTGAAGATGACGGTACAGTGAAGATTGCTGCAACCGATGGCGACAAAGCGAAGTTCGCTATCCGCCGCATCGAAGAGATCACCGCTGAGATCGAAGTTGGCCGTGTGTATCAGGGTAAAGTGACCCGTATCGTTGATTTTGGTGCCTTCGTGGCCATCGGCGGCGGTAAAGAAGGCCTGGTGCACATCTCTCAAATCGCCGACAAGCGCGTTGAGAAAGTGACCGACTATCTGCAGATGGGTCAGGAAGTGCCGGTTAAGGTACTGGAAGTTGATCGCCAGGGCCGTGTGCGTCTGAGCATCAAAGAAGCTACAGCGCCAGAATCCGCTGCGGCTCCTGCACCAGAAGCAGAATAACTGTATCAGCAGTTTTACAGCTCCCTGCCGTTAGGGCTGGGGGCTGTCCTTATCACGTGGGTAGGATACTCGCGTATTAGCAAGCGGAGGACAGGACGTTCATCCAATGTTTGTCTTCGGGAGTGGGAAATGAAGCCTTTCTTGCGCTGGTGTTACGTTGCGACAGCACTATTGCTGGCAGGATGCAGCAACCATGATTGGCGTAAAGACGAAGTTCTGGCTATTCCGTTGCAGCCTACGCTGCAGCAGGAAGTGATCCTGGCGCGCATGGAACAAATACTTGCCAGCCGGGCATTAACGGATGATGAGCGAGCGCAGCTTTTATATGAGCGCGGTGTGCTGTATGATAGTCTTGGTTTACGTGCACTAGCGCGCAATGACTTTTCACAAGCGCTAGCGATACGTCCTGATATGCCAGAAGTTTTCAACTACCTGGGCATTTACTTAACGCAGGCAGGCAATTTTGATGCTGCCTATGAAGCGTTTGATTCTGTACTAGAGCTTGATCCAACTTACAATTACGCGCGTTTAAACCGGGGCATCGCACTGTATTATGGCGGCCGCTTCCCGTTGGCGCAGGATGATCTGCAGGCGTTTTATCAAGACGACCCAAACGATCCCTTCCGTTCGTTGTGGCTTTACCTGGCGGAGAGAGAAATCGATGCCAAGAAGGCCGATGTAGCGCTCCAGCAGCGTTATGACAAAGCGGACAGAGGGCAATGGGGATGGAATATTGTCGAATTCTACCTGGGCAAAATCAGCGAAAAAACGCTGATGGAACGCCTCAAGGCAGATGCAACGGATAACACTTCGCTCGCTGAGCATCTCAGTGAAACTGACTTCTATTTAGGTAAGCACTACCTAAGTCTGGGGGACAAGGACACCGCTTCGGCGCTGTTCAAACTGACGGTGGCTAACAACGTTCATAACTTTGTTGAGCACCGCTATGCATTGTTGGAATTGGCGCTGTTGGGCCAAGAACAAGACGACCTATCGGAATCGGACCAGCAATAGCTGACGGACACTTATCAGCCTGATTTACATTGGTTTTTTGACCAAAGTAATCGCCTTAACGGGCGAGGGCTTTTTTGTCTGTTTTATAATCTAATTTGAGCCGGTTCACACTTTTCAATGAAAATGACTGAAAATTTTCTCGACGAGTTATGTAGACTGGCTGCCATTATTAATGAGGCACGTGTACATGACTACTGAGCTTGAAACCTCTTTTGCTGACCTGGGGCTGTCTGCTCCGATCATTGCTGCCCTGACCGATCTGGGCTACGAAAAACCATCACCGATCCAGGCTGAGTGTATTCCTCACCTGTTGAACGGCCGCGACGTGCTGGGCATGGCGCAGACCGGTAGTGGTAAAACTGCGGCGTTCTCGCTGCCCCTGCTGCACAACCTCGATGCAGCCCTGAAAGCACCACAAATCCTGGTACTGGCTCCAACCCGCGAACTGGCGGTTCAGGTCGCTGAAGCCATGACCGATTTCTCCAAGCACATGCATGGCGTTAACGTGGTGGCCCTGTACGGTGGCCAACGTTATGACGTGCAGCTGCGCGCTCTGCGTCAGGGCCCGCAAATCGTAGTAGGGACTCCGGGCCGTCTGCTGGATCACCTGAAACGTGGCACCCTGAACCTTTCTGGCCTGAAAGGCCTGGTTCTGGACGAAGCCGACGAAATGCTGCGCATGGGCTTTATCGAAGACGTAGAAACCATCATGGCTGAGATCCCGGCTGAACATCAGACCGCGCTGTTCTCTGCAACCATGCCGGAAGCGATCCGTCGTATTACCCGTCGCTTCATGAAAGATCCACAGGAAGTGCGCATTCAGTCCAGCATCACCACTCGTCCGGACATTAGCCAGAGCTACTGGACCGTGCAGGGCATGCGTAAAAACGAAGCGCTGGTGCGTTTCCTGGAAGCTGAAGACTTTGACGCGGCGATCATCTTCGTACGTACCAAAAATGCGACCCTGGAAGTGGCCGAAGCGCTGGAGCGCAGTGGTTACAACAGCGCCGCACTGAACGGTGACATGAACCAGGCGCTGCGTGAGCAGACCCTGGAGCGTCTGAAGAGTGGCCGTCTGGATATTCTGATCGCCACCGACGTTGCCGCTCGTGGCCTGGACGTTGAGCGTATCAGCCTGGTCGTAAACTATGATATCCCTATGGATTCAGAGTCTTACGTTCACCGTATCGGCCGTACCGGTCGTGCTGGCCGTGCTGGCCGCGCGCTGCTGTTCGTAGAAAACCGCGAACGCCGCCTGCTGCGTAACATCGAACGCACCATGAAGCTGACCATCCCTGAAGTAGAACTGCCAAACGCAGATCTGCTGGGTGAGCGCCGCCTGGCCAAGTTCGCCGCTAAAGTTCAGCAGCAGCTGGAAAGCAGCGATCTGGATATGTACCGTGCGCTGCTGGCTAAGCTGCAGCCGGGTGAAGACCTGGATATGGAAACGCTGGCCGCTGCACTGCTGAAAATGGCACAGGGCGAACGTCCTCTGATCCTGCCACCAGATCCAGTGTTCAAACCACGTCAACGTCGTGAGTTCAACGATCGTGACGAACGTGGTAGCGACCGTCGTCGTGACGCACGTCCAGACAGCCGTGAAGCTGGTGCTGAGCGTCCACGTCGCGAACGCCGTGACGTGGGTGAAATGCAGCTGTACCGCATTGAAGTTGGCCGTGATGACGGCGTGGAAGTTCGTCATATCGTTGGCGCGATCGCTAACGAAGGTGACATCAGCAGCCGTTACATCGGTAACATCAAGCTGTTTGCTTCCCACTCCACCATCGAGCTGCCAAAAGGCATGCCGGGCGAGATCCTGAATCACTTCACTCGCACCCGCATTCTGAACAAGCCGATGAACATGCAACTGCTGGGCGATGCACAGCCGCATGAACGTCGTGAGCGTCCTGCCGGTGGTAACGGTGGTGAGCGCCGTGGCGGTGCCCGTCCATTCAACGGCGAGCGTCGCGAAGGTGCACCAGCACCACGTCGTTCTTTCGGTGAGCGTCGTGAAGGCGGTAATGCTGCCGGTGGCGAACGCCGTGGCGGTAACTTCAACCGTGACAAGCCAGCACCACGCCGTGACGATGCAGCAGCTCCTGCCGCACCACGTCGCCGTTTCGGTGATGCATAACCATTGATTTGACCGTTTACGGTTAATCAGCTTAAAAACCAGTCTTCGGACTGGTTTTTTTTTGCCTGGTATCTCAGTTAATACTGCTAAAGGGCGTATCATTCGCAAGGTTTATCTTACGGATGCACAGGAGCTGCCGTGAACTGGCAACAATTCAAATCTCAATACCTGGTGCGCTTTTGGGCACCCTTACCGGCGGTGATCGCAGCCGGGATCCTCTCGACCTACTATTTCGGCATGACCGGCACCTTCTGGGCGGTAACCGGCGAATTTACCCGCTGGGGGGGCCATATCTTGCAGTGGTTTGGCTTTCATCCCGAGCAGTGGGGCTACTTTAAGGTGATCGGCCTACAGGGCACACCACTCGATCGTATCGATGGGCGCATGATTATTGGTATGTTTGCGGGTTGCATCGCCGCCGCGCTGTGGGCCAATAACATCAAATTACGTATGCCGCAGCACCGCATCCGCATTGCACAAGCGCTGCTGGGCGGCATTATTGCCGGTTTTGGCGCGCGTTTAGCGATGGGGTGTAACCTGGCGGCCTTCTTTACCGGTATTCCACAGTTCTCGCTACATGCCTGGTTTTTTGCGCTGGCAACGGCGGCCGGTTCTTACTTTGGTGCCAAATTCACCTTGCTGCCGATGTTCCGTATTCCGGTCAAGCTGCAAAGAGTGAAAGCGGCCTCACCGTTGACGCAAAAACCTGAGCAGGCACGCCGTCGTTTCCGTTTGGGAATGGTGGTTTTCTGCCTCATGGTGGCTTGGTCATTATGGACGCTGTTTGATGCGCCGAAACTCGGTATCGCCATGCTGTTTGGTATCGGTTTTGGCCTGCTGATTGAACGGGCGCAGATCTGCTTTACCTCGGCGTTCCGCGATCTGTGGATCACAGGCCGTACGCATATGGCTAAAGCGATCATTATCGGCATGGCGGTCAGCGCCATCGGCATCTTCAGCTATGTGCAACTGGGCGTTTCGCCGAAGATCATGTGGGCCGGACCCAACGCGGTACTGGGCGGCCTGCTGTTTGGCTTCGGTATTGTGCTGGCTGGCGGCTGCGAAACCGGTTGGATGTATCGTGCGGTGGAAGGACAGGTCCATTACTGGTGGGTGGGGTTGGGCAACATTATCGGCGCCACGCTGTTAGCCTACTACTGGGACGATCTGGCGCCAACCTTGGCGACCAACTACGACAAGATTAACCTGCTAGACACCTTCGGGCCGATCGGTGGTTTGCTGGTGACTTATCTGTTACTGGCCATCGCCTTTGCCGCGATGCTGTGGTGGGAGAAACGCTTTTTCCGTGCCAAGCCAGATGCGCAGGTGGTGAACTTAAGGAGTGAAGTATGAAACAGACCGAGATCGTGCCGGATTACCGGTTGGATATGGTGGGAGAGCCTTGTCCTTATCCGGCGGTGGCCACGTTAGAGGCTATGCCGCAGCTGAAACCGGGCGAAATACTGGAAGTGATCAGTGACTGCCCGCAGTCGATCAATAATATCCCGCTCGATGCCCGTAACCATGGCTACAAGGTGCTGGATATTCAGCAGGATGGGCCAACCATTCGCTACCTGATCCAGCGCTGAGCCCCTCACCCCAACCCTCTCCCGAAGGGAGAGGGAGCTGATAGCCCCTGCTCGTTTGGCCGTAAAGAGATAATCCCAGCAAACCCGATCGCTTTCTCATCCAAGGTGAATCACACTAATTTCAAACATACTCGATCGGTTCCCTCTCCCTGTGGGAGAGGGTTAGGGTGAGGGGCGTCACCAATATATAACCCCTATCCCTTCACTAAATCGCCTTTCACCCCGGCAACAATCTCAAACGACCGTAAACGCGCCTGATGATCGAAAATCTGGCCGTTAACCATGATCTCATCCGCAGCCGTCTCGCGCAGCAGGCTTTGCAGGCCATGGCGGATGGTGCTTTCGCTACCGACGATCGACATGCGCAGAGCCTGATCCACGCCATACTGCTCGCCTGCGGTCCACAGCGCGTGGATATTATCGACCGGCGGCGGCAGTGGACCAGGCGAGCCACGGCGCAGGTTGATAAACTGCTGCTGCATGGAGGTAAACAGGAAGCGGGCGTTTTGGTCGCTGTCTGCGGCGACCACGTTGACACACACCATCGCGTGTGGCTGCTGGCACTGCTCAGACGGCGTAAAGTTCTCACGGTACACATTCAGTGCCTGGAACAGCATATCTGGCGCAAAGTGCGAGGCGAAGGCAAACGGCAGGCCGAGCTGTGCCGCCAATTGTGCGCTGTACAGGCTGGAGCCCAACAGCCAGATTGGTACATGTAGCCCTTGGCCCGGCACGGCCTGTACCGCTTGCCCCGGTTGTACTTCGCCAAAGTAATGTTGCAGTTCCTGTACGTCACGCGGGAAGTTGTCTACCTCGCCTGAGAGGTGGCGTCGCAGCGCCATCATGGTGCGCTGGTCGGTACCCGGTGCTCGGCCAAGACCCAGATCGATACGCCCAGGATAGAGTGACTCCAAAGTGCCGAACTGTTCGGCGATCACCAGCGGCGCATGGTTTGGCAGCATCACGCCGCCTGAACCGAGGCGAATGCTCTGGGTGCCGGAGGCTAAATAACCGAGTAATACCGACGTCGCCGCACTGCCGATGCCGGTCATATTGTGGTGTTCCGCTAGCCAGTAGCGCTGATAGCCCCACTTTTCGGCATGTTGCGCCAAATCCAGCGAGCAGTGAAATGCGTCGCGCGCCTTGGCTCCCTGAGGGATCGGGGATAAATCCAGTACCGAAAGTGGTACCCGTGTGTGTTCAGTCATTTCATCGTCCATTGTGCTTATCAGGTTGATCGCTTAAAGGGCGATTGCAGGGATCTGCAACTAAAAAAGCGATTATGCTTTTAGTGTTAAAAGCATAATCGAAAATACGGTTATAAAAGGGGATATATGTGCTCGCAATATCCTTATGAGAATAATGGGTTTTTTACAGCTATGATGGTTTTTGTTTGCACGCTGATGTTCAAGGGGCTGAAGTAATGAAAAAGAAGACGCTGTTTACCCTGCTGCTGATGGGGATAGCTATCGCCATGGCGGTGCTATTCCGCGCGCATAATCAGGATTTGTTGTTGCAGGGCGAAGTGGATGCCCCCGAAGTGATCGTCGCTTCCAAAGCCAAGGGCCGGGTGATAGAGCGCCTGGTAGAGCGTGGGGACGATGTGAAAACCGGGCAACTGCTGCTGCGGTTGGAGAGTCCGGAACTGATAGCCCAGCTACGTTCGGCGCAGGCTTCGCGGGATGAGGCCCAAGCACAGTTGGATGAATCGCTGCATGGCACCCGTGAAGAAAGCATCCGTAACCTGCGTGCCAACCTGGCACAGGCCGAGGCACAATACCAGAATGCCCAACACGATTACGACCGTAACCTGAGCGTCGCCAGCAAAGGCTACGTATCCAAATCTGAGTTGGACAGTTCACGCCGTGCGCGTGATACCGCCTATCAACAGGTGCAGGCTGCCAAAGCCAATTTGGACGAGGGCATCAATGGCGATCGCATCGAACTGCGGCAGAAATATGAAGCAGCCCTGCGGGCGACTGAACAAGATCTGCTAGAAATTCAGGCCCAGACCGACGATCTCCTGGTTAAAGCTCCGGTTGATGGCGAAGTGGGGCCGATCCCGGCTGAAGTCGGTGAGCTGCTCAACGCCTCTAGCCCGTTGATGACGCTGATCCGCGTACCGGATGCCTATTTCGTGTTTAACCTGCGGGAAGATATTCTGGCTCACGTCCGCAAGGGGGATAAGGTCCAACTGCGCGTCCCAGCGTTGAAAGACCAAACGATCGAGGCCGAAGTGCGCTATATCGCCCCGTTGGGGGATTACGCCACCAAGCGTGCCACACGAGCGACCGGTGACTTTGATCTGAAAACCTTTGAAGTTCGTTTGTATCCGTCGCAGCCGATAGATGGCCTGCGCCCAGGGATGAGCACCTTATGGCAATGGAAAGAGTAAGGGCAGGCTGGCGCTGCTTCAGCCACGCGTTCAGTAACGAGTGCCGCATCGCTTTTCGCCGGCCGGTGGTTCACTGGCTGGGGTGGATCTTCCCGTTGATCCTGTTTGGCCTGATCAGCAGTAACTTCTCGGAAGGGACCTTGCTCGATCTGCCGGTTTCGGTGGTGGATAACGATCACAGCCCGCTATCCAAAAACCTGATCCGCAAGCTGGATGCGGGTTCTCATGCCCATGTGCAAGCCTATGACGGCGGTCTTGATGAGTCGTTGCGCCGTCTGCGTAGCGCGCAAGATTATGCTTTACTGTCTATCCCGGCCGATTTTGAGGCGGACGCGCTGGCGGGCAATCAGCCGAGCGTGGTGCTCTATTACAACGCGCTGTTTTACGGTGCTGGGCTGTATTCTACTCAGGATTTCAGCGGCCTGATGGCCGAGGCCAACGCCAATTACCGCTCGATCATTGCCGGGGCCATGGGCAAGTCGCTGCCGCCGCTGGCGGATGTCACTCTCAACTACGGCAGCCTGTTCAATGCCAGCGGCAGTTATATCTATTATCAGCAGTTTGCCGCCACCATTCATATGCTGCAGCTGTTTGTAGTTACCTGCATGATTTACGTGATGGCACGCAGTAAATCTTTGCTGAAAGCCAAACCCTTTAGTCTGGCACTGTTGGGGAAACTGGCTCCCTATACTCTGTGCTTTACTACCTTGCTGATGGTAGAGATTGCCGCGCTGGTGGGCATTTTTGACGCTCGCGTCAGCGGCAACCCGCTGTTTATGCTGATGATTGGCTTCTTCTACGTGATGGCGGCACAAAGCATCGGCCTGTTGCTGTATACCTTTACCGGCAGTGCCATTACCGCCTACACCCTGATTGGCATGTTGGTGAGCATTGCACTGACTTTCTCTGGCATGGCAGTGCCCGAGCTTTCCATGCCGCTACCGGCGCGTATCATCTCCAATATCGAGCCTCTTACCCACGCGCTGTACGCCATGTTCGACGTCTTCCTGCGGCAGGTGCCCGCCAGCGCCATCCTCAGCGTATGTGCGCTGTTAGTGGTCTACCCGTTGGTGACCGCACTGTTGGTGCGTAAACGGCTGCTGAAGCGGCTGGCAAAAGAGGAGACGGTGGGATGAAAAGCTATTGGCTCACTTTCCGCAAAGTATTGACGAGCATGTTGGAACGGCCGATGTGGCTGATGCTGATCCTGTCGCTGTGCATCATGAGCATGGTTTATGCCAACCGCACCGTGTGGGATCTACCGGTGGGGGTGATCGATCAGGATCACAGCACCGCCAGCCGCCAGCTTATCCGCCAGTTGGATGCCACCCCGAAGATCGCCATCCAAACCTACGACAGCCTGGATGAGGCGAAACGCGATCTGGGTTGGCGCAAACTGTTTGCGGTGATCATCATGCCGGTGGATCTGGAGAAGAAGATCCTCAACGGCAAAAACATCGAGATCCCGGTGTTCGGTGATGCCACCAACCGGCTGGCGAACGGCCAGATCCAGCAGGACGTAGTGGCGGCCTACCAGCAGTTGCTCGGCCAGTACAACACCTCACTATTGATGCGCAGTGGTTTCAGCGAACGGCAAGCCCAGGTCATACTGATGCCGATCCAAGGCCAAACGCTAGACGTATTTAACCCCGGCATCAGCTTTGCGGCGATTATCTTCCCAGGTTTGTTGGTGATGTTATTGCAGCACTCGCTGCTGATCGCCTGCGTGCGCGTCAGCATTGTGTTGAAAGGAACGCCGGGCGGTAAGCCGTCGCTTCCTGTTTATCTGGGGGGGCTATCGGCCCTGTTGCCGATCTGGCTGTTCTTGTCGATTGTGTTATTTGTGTTGTGGCCCTGGGTCTTGGGCTATCGTCAGACTGCAGCAATCCCCGAGATCTTGCTGCTGACCTTCCCGTTCCTGCTTGCGGTGCTTGGGCTAGGCAAGCTGGTGACCGAATGCTTGCGCAGCGTGGAGATGATCTACCTGACGCTGTCGTTTATCACCACCCCGGTGTTTTACCTTTCCGGTACCATCTGGCCGCTGCAAGCGATGCCGCAGTGGGTCAGGGCGATCTCCTCGATGATCCCCTCAACCTGGGCGACCAAAGCCATTGCTGGCGTGAATCAGATGGGGCTATCGCTGCGTGATGTCGGCGGGGACGTCGCCATGCTGCTGTTATTGGGGGCGATTTATACGCTGATTGGTATTGGCGTTGGAGCCGTGCGTAACCGCGTGGGGCTGCGTAATCTATTTCGTAAACGTCGGACTTCCTGATAATCATGGGGCCAGAATGCTGGCCCCATAGTGATTACTGCACCAGTTCCAACCCGGCTACGCGCCGCCAGTAGCCGTTGCATTCGGCATGGTCGGTTAACGTCAGTGGCTGCTTGCCTTGCTCATTAGCCCGGAAGCTGTCGAGCATCGCCAGTGTTTCTTCGCCCTGTGGCGATAGACGTACAATATCCACCAACCCCTGCATGCTGGTCAGTTCGTTGCCCAGGTTGTAGCAGTAGCCGCTCATGGTCTGGATACCGTTGAGCACAAACACCTGTTGGTTCTCTTGAGAATTGACGATTCGCCCCTGCGGATATTTGATGCAGCAGGTTTCGCATTCATCCTTGCCCCGGTTTTCTGAGCGGGCAGTAAAACAGCGCGCCGAATAGGCCAGTGGTAAATGGCCGTAACTCAACACTTCCACTTCAAATCCTTGGCGGAACCCCAATTCATTACATTGCTGCAGTAAATTGACCAGCCAGTCCCGTGAAAGCTCTACCGGCATGCACCAGCGCATCATGCCCTGCTTGTGTAGCAGACGCAGAGTGTAGGCGTTGTAGCAGTTGAGGGCATGCCCGGCGACAAACGGCAAACCGCGATCGGCAGCCATATTCACCGTACCAAGGTCGTTGGCTTCGATCAGGAATTCGCCGTTCTCCACATAACGCTTCAGCTCATTCAGCTCTGAAGGTGCCTGTAGCAAAGCCAAAGTGGAAATTACCACCTGCTTGCCAGATTTGGCGATCTCCTGTGCCAGCGCCAGCCAGTCAGCTACTTTCATCTCACGCCGTTTGGTGCAGACGCTTTCGCCAAGATAGATGATATCGGCACTGCTGCTCATCGCCTGCTGATAAAAGGCCTCTATCTCGCTGTTTGGCCAGTAGTAGAGCACCGGGCCTAATGCATATTTCATGGTTTCTCCTACTGCCATTTGCGGTGGTACGCGCCAAGCGTGGTCTGGGTACCTTCGGACATTGCGCCGAGCGTTTCCATCCAGGCGGCGTCGGCTTGATAGCCAGCCGGGTTGGCCATACAGCGATCTATGGCCTGGCGCCAGACGCGCGCAACCTGGCTGACATAGGCAGGGCTGCGTTGACGGCCTTCAATCTTCACTGAGGCAATATTGGCAGCCAGTAGCTCCGGCAGCAGCTCCAGCGTATTCAGGCTGGTGGGTTCTTCCAGCGGGTGATAGAGCACGTTATCCACCAGATAGCGGCCTTTGCACAGCGTTGGGTAACCGGCGTTTTCGCCGTCCTGATAGCGATCGATCAGCACGTCATTCAGGCGAGATTCCATCCCCTGTGGCGTTTGTTGCCAGCGTACAAAGCGGGCTGGTGAGCAGGCGCCCACGGTGTTAGGCGATTCCCCGGTCAGATAAGAGGAGAGATAACACCGCCCCTCGGCCATGATGCACAGGCTGCCAAAGGCGAACACTTCCAACGGCACCGGGCTGGTGCGCGATAATTGCTTCACTTGGTGCATCGACAGCACGCGCGGTAGCACCACGCGGGCCACATCAAAGTGGCGTTGATAAAAACGGATGGCTTCTTCATTGGTCGCAGAGGCTTGCACCGAAACATGGCGCTCCACCTGCGGATAACGTTCCGCTGCGTACTCCAGCATTGCCAAATCTGCCAGGATCAGCGCGTCGGCACCCAACTGGGCGGCCATATCCACGGCTCTCTGCCAGCGGGCATAGCCATCGGGGTGAGCAAAGGTGTTGATGGCGATATGTAGCTTGCGGCCATGCCGGTGCACATAGTCTGCCGCTTCCTGCAGCTTCTTCTCGGTAAAGTTCAGCCCGGCAAAGTGGCGCGCATTGGTATCGTCTTTCAGGCCGATGTAAACGGCATCTGCGCCATTATCTACCGCGGCTTTCAAGGCCGGCAGGTTGCCAGCGGGGCAAAGCAGCTCCATAGATCTATCCTGATTCCAGCTATACACCTGGCCAGGTATACGCTGTGATAAACGTTGCCGGGCCATTGATTCGCCTGGCAATGATGTAAATGGGGAGACAATTTTAGTGAACCCGAGGTTAACAAGCTTTGATTTGAGGCAGCTTCTGGCGTATTGATATTCAAGCGGTAACTTGAAATCTGTAGGGCAAGATGAGCGTTAATTGCACCATTTGTTGATATAGACCGGTTACGCGTAGCCGCAATGTGGCAAAATAACCTCAGACTGAGTGGAAAGGAGTGAATAACAGTGTTGGAAAAACTACGAGCACGTATTGTGCGTCAAGGGCCGTCGCTGTTGCGCGTACCGTTAAAATTCACGCCGTTTGCTCTGCAGCGTCAGGTTTTGCAACAGGTGCTGAGCTGGCAGTTCCGTCAGGCGCTGGCTGAGGGGGATTTAGAATTTCTCGAATCGCGCTGGTTGAAGATTGAAGTACGCGATCTGGCACTGCAATGGTTTATGACGGTAGAAAACGATAGGCTGGTGGTGAGCCAACAGGCTGAGGCAGACGTCAGCTTCAGCGGCGAAGCCAACGATCTGATTTTGATTGCGGCACGCAAGCAAGATCCCGACACGCTGTTTTTCCAGCGTCGGTTGCAGATTGAAGGAGATACCGAATTGGGCCTGTATGTAAAAAATCTGATGGACGCTATCGATCTGGATGCGATGCCTACGCCGTTACGCGTTGGGTTGCTGCGATTAGCGGACTTTGTGGAAGCCGGTTTGCAGGAGGGCACGGTGCAAACTTCCCGTGTGCCGCAGCCATGTTGATCCGCGTTGAAATACCGGTGGATGCCGCAGGTATTGATGCGCTGCTGCGTAACGCCTTTGGCCGTGATGACGAAGCCGATCTGGTGCAACAACTGCGTGAAGACGGGTTGTTGACGCTGGGCATCGTTGCTACCGACGAAGAGGGCGGCGTGGTCGGTTATGCCGCTTTCAGCCCGGTTGACGTTGCGGGCGAAGATCGCCAATGGGTTGGACTCGCGCCGTTGGCAGTAGAGGAAAGCCTGCGTCGCCAAGGGCTGGCAGAAAAGCTGGTTTACGAAGGGCTGGATGCGCTGAATGAGTTCGGCTATGCCGCCGTAGTGGTGCTGGGCGAACCGGCTTACTACGGGCGTTTCGGCTTTAAAACGGCTGCCCAGTTCGATCTGCATTGCCGCTGGCCAGGAACGGAAGCCGCATTCCAGGTTTATCCGTTGGCGGAAGATGCACTGAGCGGTGTGAATGGGCTGGTGGAGTATTCTGCGCCCTTTAGTCGCTTTTAACTACCGGCAGTAGGTATTCCAATGAGAGGGGCGGATTAACTATCAGCTCCTCTTTTTGCTTTTTGCTCAACTGCTTCACCCGATACTCCAGCCGCAACGCCATTGAGCGATCCCCCACCTGACAGTGAAATACCAGTTCCAGCTCCCCTTTGCCACGTAGGGCTTTGGCCCCTTTACCGGCCTGATGCTGCGCCGCTCGCCGGGCGACGTCTGTCGTGATCCCGGTGTACAGCATCCCGCTTGGCATTCGCAGCATATAGAGATGCCAGGTTGTTTCAGTCATAACGGCCTGCGTAAATTTCTAGTGATCATTCTGGCGGATGGACTGCGCTATTTTTCAGCGTTACCCACCAGAGTTCAACAGATAAATGACCAAGCTGTGAACCATCTGTTTACTCAAGGTTGAGATATCCAAGTTTGTCTAGCTGGCTCTTAAAGTCATCAAGCTGTTGCGCCAAAAATGTCAGAGCCTGTGAGATTGCGTCCGGGTTTGGCGCATTTTCGCGACACAGGGCATCTAATTGATTACATATGCTCACAATGTCATCTTGATGAATAAAACTAAATGGGCCTTTGAGTCTATGTATGGTTTCAGATAGTAACAGCCAATCCCCATTCTGCCGGTGAAGTTGTGCTTCGAGTCGATCGGCCAACGTACTTTGCCAAAGTGACTGCAAGAATATCGCGACTGCAGATTGCTGATTTGCCAAAGCTTCCAGTAAACGTTGTTGTAGACCTTGCTCTAAAGAAAGTTCAGTGCTGGGGTTAAGGGGGGATAGACAAAACTGTGGCAATATTTCGGCCCATTTCGCCAGACCTATAGGCTTACGTAAACAAAGATCCATCCCCGCAGCTATTGCCTCGCCAAATATTTCAGGTTCTACAAAAGCAGTTAAACCAACGATCGGGACTCTGGTTTCTCCTCGTATGACTTCACGCTGGCGTATTTTTTCTGCCAACGTCATTCCTGACATTATTGGCATAGCGACATCGGTGATGATTAAGGAAAATTTATTATTAGCCATCAATTCCAGAGCTTGTACCCCGTCATTTGCAGTCGTGACGTTGGCACCGAGTTGCTGCAATTGAGTAGATAGCAATATTCTATTAGCAGAATGATCGTCAACGATGAGTATCGGGGGAGACTCCGGCAATGATTGCACCGAAGTGGCTGCGTCAATTGGCAAAGCATTCTCAACGGGTTGCACCGCAGGAAATGTGACACAGACATGCAGTTGTGTACCTTTACCCAGTTCGCTGTTCAACGTAATGTAGCCTGCCATCATATCCAATAGGCGTCTGCTAATGGTTAAACCTAAACCGGTGCCTCCGGCATATCTTGCAGTATCCTCAATCTGAGTAAATGGTGAGAACAATCTTGGAATGTCCGATGTTGCAATCCCTACGCCCGTATCACTAACTTCGAATGTTACTGTTATGGAATCGCTATCAGGTTTTCTATTGGCCGTGCATTGGAAGGTAATCTTTCCTTGCCGGGTAAACTTCACCGCATTAGACAGCAGGTTGGCTAAGATCTGGCGCAGTCGCAAAGGATCCGCCAGTAGCCAACAATCTGTCGCATCTCCGTTGAACTCCAAAATAAAATCAAGACCTTTACTCTTGGCCATAGGAGAAAACATCCGTTCTAACAATCCAAGCTGTTCAGACAGACAAACAGGTTGTGGTTGCAAAACCATTTTATCTGCTTCAATCTTGGATAAATCCAGAAGATCATCAATAAGCATTAATAAATGTTGAGAAGATTCATTGGCAATTATCAATTCATTGCGTTGTTGCAGCGCTAATTCATTACTGTGTAGCTGCAATTCCAACATGCCAATGATCACGTTCAACGGGGTACGAATTTCGTGACTTATCGTAGACAGGAAAGTTGACTTGGCACGATTCGCCTTGTCGGCGAGTTCCTTAGCCTGGCGCAGCGCTGTCTCAAGACGTGTACGTTCGCTGATGTCCAGCCAACCGCTTAACATACCCACAATATCGCCAAGGCTGTTATAGAAAGGAATGCTCCAGGTATATAAATGACTGGTTTCATGTTCGGTAGTAAAACTCAAGTCTTTAAAACAGGCTTTTCCGGTATCCTTCGATTGATAATAGATCTCTCTGAGTTGAGTGAAGAAATGGGGATGCTCATTAAGTATGAAGAGAGTGGGTTCATCAGCATCGGAGGCTGGGATTTGCAATAGCTCCATAAAAGCTGGATTGCCTGATTCTATTTGAAAATCAGCTTTCACGACAAACATTGCTAATGGTAAGTTATCAAACAGTACTCGTTGAAAAGACAGTTCATCCAGTAATTTTATTTCCGTGCTCTTTCTTTTTTTTACCTGTATCCACAATAATTTAATCCAGAACAAAGAGAATAAAATAATAATAAAAACAACAGTGGCACCTACAAGGAATTTATTTTGATTCCAAAGGAATGATTTCTCTGGAAAAGGTGAGTTGGCATCATACTGTTGTTTGAATTCAAAGTAATTAGTTGGCAATCCCAGTATCACTTTGTTCATTATACTCAGAAACTCAGGTTGGCCTTTAGCGACACCTATACTGTAAGGAATATAGCTAGGGGGAGGTAATGCGGGCCCATCAATCACCAATTCATTCTGGTAGTTATGTGAAATCTCGTAACTTGCAAGAGTAAAATCAGCGACGACCGCATCGACATTACCTTGGGTTAATAGGTTTAAAGCATCTGATGTTTTTGATTGTAATGTCATATTGACCGGAAAAGACTTGAATTCCTCTAGTAATACGCGCTTGGGTGATGCTGTTAACGCAATAATCTTTCCCTTTAAGGCTGCCATACTCTCAAAGTGTGGCCCTCCTTTACGTGAGATGATGACTAGCAATGAATAGTTGTAGGGGATAGTTAGCGACAGTAAGTCAGGTTTATCTTTAGGCATTTTATAGATATAAGGTATAAATGTGCTATTCCCTTGTTGAATATCAGTGAACAACTCTTGCTGTGTGCGCCTTAACCGGCCCTGAAAAACGACACCAATACGCTGACCTAGATCATTAAGTTTTTCAGCAGCAAAGCCTGCGGGCGTACCTGTAGTTGAGGAAAAAGATAACGGTGTCTCATCATTGGTGATACTATAAAATATTATCGGGTGAGATTTTATCCAATCTTGTTCATCCTGATTGAAAATAATTTTTTGTTCCGATTTTTTTGCATCCCTGAATAGGTAACTCTCAGGGTTTAGGAGGGAAGGTGAATAGCTTGACAAACAACACTCTTTTATCAATTTGGTTGCTGGAAAGGAGGCGGTTGCCGTTTCAATTTTAGTTAATGGCTGTTTTTTTAGGGTTTCGACAGCAGTGACCTTAAAAGAAGTACTAACACTAAAAATAGCTAAAAACATAAAAATAAAATTTATTTTAGCGTTGTTCATAAAATACCTCCTTCTGAAACTCTATAATAAATCAGCCTCCATTGATTAAGCCATGAAGTATGGCGAATGAAGCTATCTCAACAGAACTATTAAGGTTAAGTTTTTTCTTTATATTTAGTTTGTGAGTGCTAACCGTTTTTTCACTTATATTTAATGCCTGTGCAATGCCTATATTACTCTGCCCTTTAGCTAGAGCAATAAAAATTGTGAGTTCTCGATGTGTCAATCTATTAACTATGTCGCCAGTGTCAGAGGTCTTAACTTCTTTACTCCATTGAGAATTCGAAGGGAAACAGTTATATCCAGCAAGTACTGAACGTACCATGCTCAATATTTCCTCCGTGGTGCAACTCTTACTGATATATCCATTACACCCTATTGCGGCTAGTTTTTCAGCGTAAATACGCGGATCATGACTTGAAAAAATTAATATCTTTGAGTTTGCGGCATGATTCTTAATGTTGAAAACAAGCTCGAGACCGTTGGTGTCAGGTAGGATTAAGTCAAGTATAATTAGGTCAGGCTTTAGCTTTTTGACAGCTAATATACCTTCTTGGCCATTACTTGCCTCACCAATAACATCAATATTATTTTCTGTTGACAGGATGGTTCTAAGTGCAAAACGCACTGATGGGTGATCCTCAATAATAACGACTGACTTATTCAACTGAACGTCAAGGGCCATAATACTACTCCAAAACCATATATAATAAAACCGACTTATTAACCCAATTTAAGCATTATGATTTCTAATGGTTATTATCATTATAGTTCATTTATAGAATTATGCTGTTTTTTTAAGTAAATGGTATCATTTAGACCCGGTGTAGCAAAAATCTAATGCGATTAGCGGCATTTAATAGTTGCTTAATCTGTTACCAAACTCGTTTTGTAACAAGAAATGTAGAGCGGATGTACAGAATATGCTCCGTTCATCGCCAACAAAAAATAATTTTAATGGGGCGGTGAAAATTATCCAGAATTATTTCAGGAATAACGCTAATTTATTTCAAATACCACCTTATTGGCTGTTTAAATCATGTTTTTATCTTCTGGCTGACTTGTTTAATATGAAAAAAGCCAACGGTTCAGATCATATGCAAATGTGAGAGTGTTCTAACACCTAGTTTTTTTAGAGCATTTTCTTGCTGAGTGTAAACTGTTTTTATGCTCACTGCTAACAGTCGGCTCAGATTGTATACATCTATTCCCTGAAGTCTATAGCTTAAAATGCTTGCCTCTTTATAACTCAATTTACATATTTTAGGAAGATTTGATATAACGTGTCCTTTAACTATGCTTGTAATGTAATTTTCGTCTACCTTGCAGGATAAGAATGAAGAAAATAAATTAGTATTTAGTAATCCATTTCTATCATAGGGGAGTATATATGCACGACAACAAAAATAATTTAGCATCACTAATATAGACATTGTAAAATTAAAGCCGCCAGCGGCTATCATAAATACATCATCTTCCATTATAAAACCATTTTTACGTGAATTCATCATCATTCTAATGGTAATGAGTTTAACTGAAATTCCGTATTTCTTTTCTACTAAATCATTTAAACCGGCATGGAAAAACATATCTTCTGAAAATAAATAAATATTCAAGTTATCCACCTAAAATTACAAATTAAAAATACCCGATTATCGACTCTCATTGGTCCCTTATTTTATCCAAGGTACCTCAGAGCAAGATTTAACATTAAAAATCAATAAGTTTAAAGTTATAACTCGTTAAACACATAGGCAAGTTTGTTAGTTCCACACCTTAGCATAATAAAATCTATTTACATTGATTTTTGCAGTGCTAAATACTTCAATAAACATCCATTTAAAGTGATTTTTAAAATTAAGTATGGATGGATTGAAAATTGGAACCGATAAAAACTCTTCAACGTCCCCTGGAGGGGGGCTCAAGAGAAAGATTAGATAAAATATACTAATGGTATCGAAAATAGTGTTATCTATTGTATATTTAATGCCCGTTTCATGTGGGGCCTCAAGCTATAATGTGCTCTCATACAACTCTCGTTATGACTGACTTGCAGTCGTGAGATAATAGCTGTCAAGACCATTTAGGTAGTCGTCATCTTTCCTCTATAGTGACCCAATCACCCTTTCCTACAGTACAGCGACTGAACTTAGGCAGTTCCCAGTAATTTATCAAACTATTACTTCTGACTATGACTGATAACCCAGTGTTTTACGTTCAATTTTTATTATCATCAGATCATAATCGATTCTTATTATCCCTGCTTATGATACTGAGGTAAATGTCAATTGGGTATATATTTTATTATTTAACAAAAAATGACATTTTAATCCCGCAAATCAATTTAGGTGTGGTAATTAATTTTATTTATTTAACTAAAACAGCATAATATATCAATCGGCATAGGACAAAGCAAATGTTGATAGGTACGCGCTGCAAGTATATGAAATTAGTTTTAATTGTAAGTGGTATGTTAAAAATAGGCCGTAACAGCCAAATTAATCTCTCGTTAAGCTATAACGAGCGGTTCAATATATATAGTAGTGAAAATAGATAGGTAGTAGACGAAGGGGGCTAGCCGCTGACATGAAAGTGCATATCACTCTTATGAAGGTGATATCACGTGGTCTTTAAGTTGGGTGGGTTAACATGAAGAAAATCAAACAGCTGTTTGTGGCGCTTTCAGCAATACTGGCTCAACAGATGTGAGAACTCAGACTTCGACTACCTGGCCTGCGATTGCCACAAAAGATACTATCCACCAATAGGTTGTTACTCCGTTCAGCAGTTTTCAGGTCTACTACGCTGGCTGCATCAAGGGTTTTAGCCACCGGAAAAATCAGCTTGATTGTGGCTAAAACATTTACCGTCTTGAAATAAACTGACCGTTAAGACGGGGGGATTGGCATCGTTGACCAATTAGGAGACTTCTTTGCCCTGATCGATAAGCATTACCGACAATGGGCCGGTTTAGATGCGGATACTGAAACTACCATGATTTATAACGCCTAAACTTACCTTACCATCTGTATCTGAGTAGATAAATGCTCCTATTTTCAGTCAGCGTCAGGTAAAACCGGCGTTGCAATGACATCTGTATCCTATATCGAACGGATCCACGGTATATTGGAACATGATATAACTATATTGACAAATACGAATGCTTATCAATTAATATAAATACAACGGATATATCGTTATAAATATAACAAAAACAATGGGATGGTATATTTTATAACGGTGTTCTGAGTAAAAAATAAGTAAAATCCTAGAAAAATTCAGGAAAAGGCTTACCCCAAAATGGGGGATTCATATCTATACACAAATAGGAAAAGATAACTATTATAGTCAGGCATTCAAGGCTAAGTGTGTTCTGCTTTGTCGGGGTGTTGAGTTATTAATACTCCCTAGTTCGCTAGGGAATGACTCAAATGATATGATCTAGTCAATAGATTATAGGGAAACTTACTTCTTAAATGGTATTTTAAATGAAAAAAATTGCATTAGCATTATCATTCATCTTGGCTGGTGCCTCCCATTTAGCAAGTGCTGCGGATGGCCAAGTCAATTTCACCGGTAATATCACTGCAAGCACCTGTTCAATTAATGGTGGCGTTGCGGCTCCGCAATTAGTCAATCTGGGCAATGTTCCGGCATCATCCCTGATGACTTCTGGACAGACTGCAGGCGCGAAAAGCTTCGCAATAGAATTGACAGGCTGTACAGGTGGTAACACCGCGGTTGCCGCTCATTTCGAGTCTCTGACGTTGGGTAACCCGGCTGGCCGCTTGAATCTGGATGCTACCTCAGAAGCCAGTAATGTTGAAATCGCGCTCTATGACAACTTGGGTGCTTTGCAGCCTGTCAACGGTGTTATTCCGGCACAAACCTTCGTTACGCTGACTGGTGGTAATGCGACACTGAACTATGTTGCAGCCTATTACGCAACTGGTGAGGCTGAGGTAGGGACTGCAAATTCTGAAGTATCTTACACTCTTTCATACCAGTAAGTTAGCTAATTTATTATATAGAGGGGGGTACCCCTCTATTCATTTTCGATTTTCACAAGACTAATATGAATAAAGCAAATCCCTATATCATCTTGGCATTGGTATTAAGTAACTATGTCAGTTATGCATCTGCTAGTGTTATTATACACGGCACGCGAGTGGTCTTTCCTAGCGATAAACAGGAAGTTTCTCTGCGCATTGAAAATGACAATTCATTGCCAGTGCTAGTACAAGCATGGGTTGATGATGGTCATTCAGCCATGTCGGCAAAAATGCCTAAAACACCGTTTGCTATTACACCGCCAATGTTTCGTATGGAACCTAAGCAGGGACAGTCATTACGTATAATTTATAATGGCAGCATATCGGTAAAAGATAGAGAGTCTGTATTTTGGGTTAATGTCTTTGAAATACCGCCAACAGACGCCAATAATAAAGAAAATAGTTTACAGCTGGCATTCAGAAGTAGGATAAAACTATTTTATCGCCCAGCAGAACTGGCAACACCAAAAACGGATGAGCTGGCTAAACAGATGCAGTGTACTGGCAACAAAGAGACACCGCAGATGCTGACGCTCAGTTGTAAAAATACATCGCCTTACTATCTGTCTTTTTCTCAGGTTGATGTCATGGTGAATAATAAGCCCGTGTCGGTTTCATTACAACGTTTTGGCATGATCGCACCATTCGGGTCCTTGAGTACCAAGGTTAAAGTGCCAGAAAGTACATTGCCTATGAAACTGAACTACCTTCTCATTAACGATCAAGGTGGTGCAAAGGAATATACTGAAATACTTTTATAACCTGCTTTGAATTATATAAGGACGACATTCTCTCTATGGACCAGATAAATGAAGCAAATGCCAGAAATTTAACGTCTAAAGTTGCTCTGGTGTTATTGTTAGCCAATGTAACTCTGGTGGGGGCAGCCTGGGGGACTGATGCATCTGTGATACCGCAGGATAGTTCCAAGGGGCAGGCGTACTTATATAACACTAGTTTCTTAGTGGGCTCAGAAAAGGTCGATGTTGCGCGTTTTGCATATGGTAATGATATTACACCAGGTAGTTATAGTATGTCTATTCTGGTTAATAAAAAGCTTGTGGGTAAGGCTAACTTACTCATTAAAGATATTGAAAATAAAAAAGTAGTCTGTCTGAGCAAAGAGCTAATAAGATTACTGGATCTTAAGGTTGAAAATGTTCCGCTTGATTCAGACTCCGGCAGCTGTGTGTTACTCAACTCACTGATACCTACTGCCAGTTATATCATAAACATGCCAGACTTGGCTGTGGATTTTTCGATCCCGCAGGTTTACTTGCAACGTGAATCTCAAGGGGACGTTAGTCAAGCATTGTGGGATGCGGGTATTAACGCGGGCTTTATTAATTATAATGCAAACTATTATGAATCCCGTATTAATGGTAATCAACAGGCACTTACTAATTCTAACTTTTTCACCTTACTCAATAGTGGCGTGAACTTAGGTTTGTGGCAGCTGAGAAATAATTCCAACTATAGCAGCAGCAATAACGGTATTAGTAAATGGACAACGCTGAACAGTTATCTGCAACGACCATTACCAGCCTTTAAGGGTATGTTGGTAGCCGGTGAATACAATACATCCGGACAATACTTCGATAGCTTAAGCTTTCGTGGCATCCAACTTGCTTCCGATGACCGCATGCTGCCTGCTTCACAGCAGGGTTTTGCACCGGTAGTACGTGGTGTAGCGCGTACCAATGCACTGGTACAAGTAAGCCAGCGAGGAGTCTTGCTAAATAAAACTACCGTTGCTCCTGGCGCTTTTGCGATCGATGATCTTTATCCTACTGGATATGGCGGTGAACTGGATGTGGTTGTTACTGAAACTGATGGGACGGTACAGACATTTTCAGTACCTTACTCTTCGGTAGCATCATTATTACGGGACAATAGCTCCCGCTATGCTGTGACCTTTGGTCAGTTGAATAACCAAATTTTACGTAGCAAACCTACATTTTTGCAAGCACTCTATTCCCGTGGGGTATCTAATAATATAACGGCCTATGCAGGGAGTCAGTTCGCAGAAAATTATCAGTCTGCTGTAGTAGGTTCTGCATTCAATACCCGTCTTGGCGCACTGGGGGTTGATATTACAGGCTCATCGGCAGACCTGCCATCGGGTAACAGCCGAGGTTGGAGTGTTAAAGCCTCTCATAGCAAGTATTTGGAAATTAGCCAAACGTTTTTATCATTAGCGACCTATCGCTATTCAGATAAGGGTTATTATGGCTTCAATGAGGCAGCACAACAGCGTGAGCTGGATTATAGTCATGTTCTGCGCCAGAAAGGGCGCTTTGAACTGGCAATCAGTCAACAAGTTTTAGATTACGGTAGTCTGTTTATTTCTGGTTCTATCCTATCCTATTGGGATAGGTCAGGCTCATCGAGCAATTATCAGGCAGGATATTCATTTTTAGTTAAGAATATGAATGTTGGCACTTCTATTTCGCGAGTAAGCAATAATTCAGGCGAAAGCGAAAATCAATATATGCTGACATTAAGCATCCCCTTTGGGGGTGAACGTTATGGATATCATAGTGTTACCACCAGCCTTAACACTAATAGCGAAGGCTTGTCGCAAACCACGCTGGGTCTTAATGGCTCACTGGGGCAGGATAACTCTCTGTCTTATGGAATGTCAGGCAGTACTGATTCCCACAATCAAAGCTCTGTGTCTGGCAATATGGCTAAAAATCACTCCATGGGTCAGGCATCAGTGTCAGCCAGCCAGGGAAAAAATTTCCGGCAATATGCCTTGGGGATGTCCGGCTCTGCGGTTGTTCATTCAGGTGGGCTGACTTTGGGGCAATATGCTGCAGATGCCATGGCGTTGGTAGAGGCAAAAAATGCCGCAGGTGCCAGAGTGGAAAATATTTCAGGCGTCACTATTGACCGTTTCGGTTATGCGATTGTGCCTTATCTCAGTGCTTATCGCAATAACACTATTAATATCGATCCACAAGGCATGCCTGAAAATACAGAGCTTTTAAGCAGTGGTAGCAAAGTTGTGCCCTACAGTGGCGCAATCGTCAAAGTTAAATTCGATACCCGTTCAGGAAATAAGGCGTTCATCGAAAGTACGACACCTGATGGTGAACCTTTACCTATGGGAGCAATGGTTGTGGATGAGAAGGGAAATAATGTCGGTATGGTTGGTCAGGGTGGCGTACTGTATGCCAGTGGCTTGAATGATGATGGCCTGCTGCTTGTCTCTTGGCGCTCCGATTTAACCGGCCAGTGCCGTATTCGCTATCATTTTGCCAAAGAGAAAGCGACTGACAAAAACCATGGGATGCGCCAATTATCCCTGCCATGTACCCCCATGAAATAAGTGGCCAGAGAACAAAGATGAAACTATTTTTATTAAAAATCATACGTAATGAACGGGCAGTGAGAGTATTGCTTATCACCTTATTGTCTGGCTTGTTACCCCAGCAGGCCCTGGCCGTAAGAGCCTGTGTCTATACCCCTGGCATTCCAGTACTGAGCCCCTACGTAGAGGTGCCCTCGGCAAACGGTATAGTCGCCGTGAATGATGGTAAATACCCCGCCCCGATGAATAGCACTTATGCCACGCCATCATCGAACAGCGGCAGTGCTGCATGGAGCTTGACCTGTACAGCACCCGTGCAGGTCACTCCGGTGTTACAAACACACTTGATTCCAGATACCCGGTTTACCAATAAGGGTTATCCGAATATGCAGCAGACCACCGCCTATGGTAGTGGCAACTATTACTATTCTGCAGAAATGTGGTACAACAGCCCGGCCGGGGATAAGGTCTGGTTTACCGGTGCCGCAGGTACTAATACTCTGGGTGCACCTTTTATCCTGGCTGCCAACGCAACACCTACCAACCCGGTGGTGATCCGTATGCAGGATTTTGGGATCCAGAATGTGGGTTTTCAGGGGTATCAAACGGCTAACGCCGTAGCCGGTTCGTTTACTTGGGGAACAGGTGGTCTCCTGCACTATATGCGATTTCGGATGGTTAATTATACCAGTTCGGATAAAACCGCTTATGATGACTTTTATTTTAACTTATATGTTGACCATGTGAATTTTTCGGTCCGTACCTGCGGCATTGTTTCCAGCGATCTGTTTAAAACAGTAAATATGGGTAACCGGATTTCCTCTGAATTTTCCAGTCAGAATGTGGGGGCGACCACGACACCGGTATCATTCCAAATTGGCCTGCGTTGCTTGCCGAAAACCGCAGTCACTTATCGAGTTAATGCCGGTCAGGCTGATACCATCAATGATCCTAGTAATACGCTTGGCTTGATTGCATTCAGTGGCAGTAATGTGGCAAAAGGGTTTGCACTTCAGCTTAAATCATTACCTTTTGGGCCGTCTGGTGGGCAATACCAACCCGTTAAATTTGGTGTAGCAAACACCTCGTCTGCACTTGCCGTAGGTGATGCGGTGGGTAGTGTGACCTCAGATGTTATTCGGTTCACGGCTAACTATTACAGGACGGCAAATGCGCAGAGTTCCAGCAGTGGAACTGCAAATGCAACGGCAACTATTGATATCAATTATCAATAGCAGATTTCAGATGATTTGCTGTTCCTTAAAAAGTGGCTATTAAAATTTAATGAGTCCTTTCTGCAAGTAGTGGTTTCTTTATGGATACTATAAATAGAGTCATTAAGCCATCAGTTTATATTATTGATGAGCATCCTATAGTTCGTGATTCTCTAGCGACATTAATCAGTAGCCGCTTGGGTATGCGAGTTGTTGGCAACCCTGAAAATAACGTAGATCTCCTTGTGGAGATAATGAAGGAAAAACCAGGATTAATTATTCTGGATGTCAATATGTCAACCATGAAGGTGATTTCCAGTATAAAAAGAGAGTGTAAGAATACTAAGATATTAGTTTACTCTGGAAGTAATGAGGGGATTTATTCGCGTAGGGTTTCCCAGATGGGGGCTAATGGTTTTATTTCCAGGAAACACTCGTTTGAGGTATTGTTGAACGCAATTAATTTAATTGTTAACGACATTAACTGTTTCCCAAGCTACAGTGATCATAGTGATGGCGTTCAGTTGGGTGTTTTTAGTCAGCTTTCAAAGCGAGAGGTTTCTATAGCTATCGCTTTATCCAAGGGGCTTAAAAATAATGAGATCTCTAAATTCTTTAATATCAGTGAAAAAACAGTGAGTTCTCACAAAAGGAATATATTAGGAAAGTTGAACATTAATAGCGTAATCGATCTTGTTGGCTTGCTTGAAGTGAATGATATCATAGACTGAGCATCTGGTTTATTACTGGCTTTTGGATTTTAATGTGTTGTTTTATTTTGTTTCTATATTTTTTTTGGTTAAATTTGCAATAATATCTTATCAATATATCTGTTATGGATAACACGTGAAATATTTAAGGATTTAAAAATGAGTATTACGCATGCTACTATTTTACACCCATGTCAATTTACCCGGTCGGGGCTGATTGGGCTTTTACCAGCAAACTGCGAAGTGCTTAGTACGGAAAAAATACATCAATGCAATTTGCATTTGCTTTCGGAAAACAAACCCAATTTGATCATTCTCTCCTTGCAAGGAGTAGATTATACCGTAATAGATGTTTTATCTTTGATTGATATTATATACAAAGAAAATCATCAGCATCGAATACTTATAATTATAGACGTGTACAGAAATTCTGGTCTGATAGATTACTTGCAGGAGACCAGTAGTCGGATAGGATTTATCGACACACAAAATTCTTTGTCATTTATTACTAGACAGATTAATGAACTCATTGTTGATAAAGACTCAGAGCTTTATTTGTATAATAAAAAAAATCTTAAGCCCTTGTCGCTGCGTGAACGGCAGGTGCTAAGTGGGGTTTTAATGGAGTTTAGCTATAAACAGATAGCTCAAATGTTATCTATTAGTTCTAAATTGGTAGGGCATTATAAGCGGATTGCCTTAAGAAAGTTAGGTGTAAAAAGTATGCAGTCACTATTAATTCCTACTAACCAATTGTTTAGAGTTACACCTATTCAAACTCGGAATCAACGGTCGTGACGCATATTTATTGATAGTGATGAGTATTCAGATGCCAGCCGATAGTCTTACCGTGCATTTCCGCTGACGTCG